>JACMPN010000081.1 GCA_014377495.1 Candidatus Sericytochromatia bacterium | reverse complement strand
GTCGGTGAGGCCCGGGACGGGGCCGAGGCCGTCAGGCTCGCCAAGCAGTTGCAGCCCGACATCGTCCTGATGGACCTGAACATGCCCAAGATGGACGGCCTGACGGCGCTGAAGGCCATCAAGGAACAGAGGCCGCTCACCCGGGTGATCATCCTGACCTCCGTCGACGACGAAGCGATCCTGTTCAAGGTCATCCAGGCCGGCGGCTCCGGCTACGTCCTCAAGAAAGCCGCCGAAGACGAGTTGCTGGCGGCAATCCGGGCCGTGCAGGCAGGCCACGCCTTCGTCCGGCCGCCGGTGGCCCAGATGCTGATCACGGAGTTTCTGACCGAAGTCACGGCCGGCGAGCATGGCGAGACGTACGAGTCCCTGACCCCCCGTGAAAAGGAGGTGCTCAACCTCCTCGCCCGGGGCATGACCAATCCGCAAGTCGCCGAATCCCTCGTCATCAGCGTGCGCACCGTCGAGACCCACCGGGCCCACATCATGGACAAGCTCGGCTTTCGCGACCGGTCCAGCCTGGTGGCTTACGCCCTGCGTCGCGGTTATCTGAGCTAGGTTGCGGCGATGTGTCCGGAGGACGGGCCAGCCCTGCCCCTGCGCCGCTTGGACATCGTCCGGCCGTCGGCCTATGCTGACGGGATTCCCCACGATGAGTCCGGAGACCCTGTGGCCATTTCCCCCCGTGAGCTGAAACTGCAACGCCTCGTCGAGGCGGGCATGTTCCTCAACCAGGAGCTTTCCCTCGAAGCGCTCCTCACCCGCATCGTCGACGTGGCCGGTCAGCTCCTGGAAGCCCGCTACGTGGCCCTAGGCGTCCTCGCCGAAGACGGCCAGACGCTGAAGAGCTTCATCACCAGGGGGATCAGCGATACCGACAAAGCCGCCATCGGGCCGCTGCCCACCGGCAAAGGCCTGTTGGGCGCCATGCTCACCGAAGGGCGGCCGCTGCGGCTCCCGGATCTGACGCAGGACTCCCGTTCGGTCGGATTCCCAGCCCACCATCCCCCCATGGGCAGCTTCCTCGGCGTGCCGATCCTCTGGCGGGGCCAGGTTTTCGGCCGGCTGTACTGCACCGAAAAGCTCAATGCCCCCGAGTTCACCCCCGAAGACAAGGAACTGGCGACCATGCTGGCCGCTCAGGCCGCCATCGCCATCGAAAACGCCAACCTCTACGAACAGGTGCGGGCGGCCAGCCAGCTGAAGAGCGATTTTTTGGCCAACATGAGCCACGAGCTGCGCACCCCGATGAATGCCATCCTCGGCTTCAGCGAACTGGTCCTCAACGGCACCCTCGGCGAGACGACCCCCAAGCAGCAGCAGGCCCTGGAGCGGGTCCTGCGCAATGCCCGCAACCTGCTCAGCCTGATCAACGACGTCCTGGACCTGTCCAAGATCGAGGCCGGCAAGATGACCATGCTGCAAGCCGCCTTTGCGCCCCGGCTGGTCATCGAAGGGGCCCTGGCGACCATCGAACCGCAGGCCACAGCCAAGGGTCTGACCGTGACGGCCACCCTCGACGCCGTGCCCCGGCTGGTTTCCGGCGATGAGGGCAAAGTGCGGCAGATCGTGTTGAACCTCCTCTCCAACGCCGTCAAATTCACCGAGTCGGGCACAGTGACGGTCCACTGCAGCCACGGCGAGGACGATTGGACGATCCAGGTCAGCGACACCGGGGCGGGGATCGATCCGGCGCACCGGAGCCTGATTTTTGAGGCCTTCCGGCAGGTCGATGCCTCCAGTACCCGCCAGGCGGGCGGCACCGGCCTGGGTCTGGCGATCAGCCGGAAAATGGCGACCCTGATGGGCGGGGAACTGCGGCTGGAGCAGAGCGCCGCCGATCAGGGCAGCACCTTCGTGCTGACCCTGCCCATCGCCATGTCCAGGAGCGGCCGCCGGCAGAGTGCCCCAGACGAACGGAGCCTGCACCCGGCCCGGGCCCCGGGCAAATGGCTGCTGCTCGCCATCGACGACGACCCCGACATCCTCGATTTGATGGTCGACCGGCTGAGCAGCACCGAGTTCGCCGTCGTCACGGCCCAAGGCGGCGAGGCCGGCTTGCGCCTGGCCCATCAGCTGCAGCCGGACCTGATCACGCTGGACATCCTGATGCCCGTCGTCGACGGCTGGGAGGTCCTGCGGCGGCTGAAAGCGACGCCCGCCCTCCGCCATGTCCCCGTGATCATGCTGAGCATCATCGAAAACCGGGCCCTCTCTTTCGGGATGGAAGCCGCCGAGTGCCTGGCGAAACCCGTCTCCCGGGAGCGGCTGCTCGAAGCGCTCCGTGAGCACGTGCCGGTCGCAGCGAGTGGGCCGATCCTCATCGTCGACGACGAGGCCGACGCCCGGGCCCTGGTCCGGACGGCCTTCGAGGGGGCCGGCTATGTCTGCATTGAGGCGGTTGACGGCAAAGATGCGCTGGCCGCCATCCGCCAACACCGGCCGGCCCTGATCATCCTCGATCTGATGATGCCTGAGCTGGACGGCTTTGCCGTGCTGGAAATGCTGTCCGCCGACGCCAACCTGCGCACGGTCCCCGTCATCGTGCTGACCGCGATGTCGCTGACCCCCGAGGACGATGCCCGGCTGCAGCAGGGAGCGGCGCTGATCCTGGGCAAGGCCGACCTGTCACCGGAGGAACTCTTGCTGCAGCTGCAAACGCTGATGGCGAAACGGTTCCACCGGCCATGACGGGCAGCGCCTCCCGCTGGACGGTGCTGCACGTCGAGGATGTCGAGGATAACCGCGAGCTCGTCCGGTTGCTGCTGGAAGACGACGGCCACACGGTCTGGGAGGCCCACAACGGTCAGGCAGCCCTCAATCTCCTGACGGGCGCCCTGCCCGACGTGATCCTGATGGATTTGTCCCTGCCGATCCTCGACGGCTGGGAGGCCACCCGCCGGCTGCGGAATGACCGCCGATACGATGCCGTGCCGATCATCGCTCTGACGGCCCACGCCATGGCGGGAGATTGCGAACGGGTGATGAGCCATGGCTTTGACGGCTACATGGCCAAGCCCATCGACGTCTCGCAGTTTGTCGATCAGATCAGGGCGATCCTCGTCAGCAAGGCATGACCGGCAGGCGTCGTCCGGGGCCTATCTGATCACCACGACCGTGCACGGGGCGTGGGCCACCACGTGGCTGGAGACACTGCCCAGCAGGGCCCGGTCATGGGCATGATCTTTGCCCCGGCCCACCAGGAGCAGGTCGCACCCGGTGTCACGAATGAAGCGGACGATCTCGGGGCCCGGCGTCCCGGCGAGGGCGATGAATCTGGCCTGGTCGCCGAACACCCCGAGCGCCGAGCGGGCCCCTTCGAGAAACGCCACGGTCGCCTCGCCCGACGTATCGGCAAATAGCCCGACGAGCTGTCGTGCGTCAGGGACACAGGTGCTGTCATGGATCGTCAGCACCACCAGCTCGGTCAGATCGGCCGGCAATCGGAACGTCCGGCCGATCTGGGGAAAAATGGCTGCGGAGGCCGCCGTGCCGTCCGTGGCGATGATCACACGCATGCAGGCCTCCCGGCGATGGGTCCGGGCGGCCTCACCGGAGCACCAGCACCGGGCAGGTGGCGTGATTGACCACGGCCGTGGCGACACTGCCCATGACCAGGCGTTCCAGGGCGCTGCGGCCATGGTTGCCGACGACGATGGCGTCCACGTCCCGGTCCCCGGCGACCTGCACGATCGTCGTGGCCGGATCACCATGCAGCTTGCCGTAAGTGACGCCGTGACCCTCGCCGAGACAGGGGTCGGCGAACCGGATGGCACTGGTCGCCAGATCCTCCTCCAGTTGGGGATCCATCAGGGGGGCCGACGGGCTGAACGGATTCAGCGACGACGTCATGACCGGTGGCGGGACGACGCTGACGACGTCGATCCGGCCGTGGGGGAAAAATGTGCGCACCCGCTGGATCGCCGCTCGCGAACCCGCTGATCCGTCGGTCGCCAACAACACGTACATGGCTGCCATCCTCCCGGTTGCTAATGGGATTGACTAAACATAAGCGCCCATGTTGATCAGGGGTTGTCTGAGAGCAGCTTGGACGGGCCGAGGGCTGGCAGACGCCGCTTCCCGACCATTGGGAGGCGCCTTCGCTACGCTTCGGAGGAGATCCCACTGGATCCTGGGAGGGCTCGACCAGGCCATCAGGCTGACCAAGCTGCTCTCAGACAACCCCTCACCACTGTAGGCGGCAGTAAGGCCGCCGCCATCGGGGGGTTCCACGGAGCCTCGGGCAGACCGACCTGGAAGAGGTGGATCAGCATCAGGTTGGAGAACGGCCGCAGGTGGTTGATGCCCGCCCGTCACGCCGGCCAATGGCGATAAAACAGCCGTTTGGTGATTTCCGCCAAAAGCAGGTAGGCGGCGACCAGCCCGCCCAGGGCCGCAAAGAAGAGCGCCGGCGGCATGACAAAGCCCAGGTGGCCCCCGAGGCCGGACAATGGCAGGGCAACGGCGGTGACCAGGCAGATCAGGGCGCCGGCCGTCAGGAAGGGACTTGGCCGGCTGCGCCAGGCCGCCTGCCGGGTGCGGATGACGAAGACCACCAGAATCTGGCTGGCCAGCGACTCGATGAACCAGCCGGTGTGAAACAGACCGGCCCCGGCATGGAAGACCCGGATCAGCAGGTAAAACGTGGCAAAGTCGAACAGGGAGCTGACCGGGCCCATGGTCAGCATGAAACTGCGGATGAACGACATGTTCCAGGCCTGCGGCTTGGCCATGAAGGCCTCGTCGACCGTGTCGAAGGGGATGGCCAGCTGGGAGAAGTCGTAGAGCAGGTTGTTCAGGAGGATCTGCAACGGCAGCATGGGCAGAAAGGGCAGGAACAGGGCGGCGCCGGCCATGCTGAACATGTTGCCGAAGTTGGAGCTGGTCCCCATCATGATGTATTTCATGATGTTGCCGAAGGTCCGCCGCCCTTCCCGGACGCCGGCATGCAGGACGCCCAGGTCCGGCTCCAGCAGGATCAGGGCGGCGGCGTCCTTGGCGTCGGCCACGGCGCCGTCGACCGAGATGCCCACGTCGGCCGTGTGCAACGCCGGGGCGTCGTTGATGCCGTCGCCCAGATAGCCGACGACGTGACCCCGCCGTTTGAGGGCCTGGATGATCCGGTTCTTCTGCGGGGGCGTCACCCGGCAAAACAGGTTGGCCGCCTCGGTGCGGGCGGACAGGGCCAGATCGGTCAGCGCCTCGACCTCCGGACCGGTGACGACCCCCGTGATGGTCAGGCCCAGTGTCTCGCAGACATGGCGGCAGACCGCCTCGTTATCGCCGCTGACCACCTTCACGGCGATGCCGTCGGCGGCCAGCGCCGCCAGGGCGGCGGCAGCACCGGGCTTGGGCGGATCGAGGAAGGTGACGAACCCGGCAAAGGTCAGGCCGGCCTCGTCGGTCTTGCCGGCATGGGCATGGTCGGCCGGGACCGGCCGCCAGGCGACGCCGAGGGCCCGATACCCCTGCGTGCCCAGGGCCTGAAACGTCGCCAGCAACCGGCTGCGCGCCGGTCCGTCCAGTGCGGCGGCGGCGACGCCGGGGTCCGACTCCGTGTGGGTACAGCCGCCGATGACGTCCTCCGGGGCCCCCTTGACCACGAGGATGCGGCCATCCGGACCGTCCAGGAGCACGGACACGCGCCGGCGCTCGAAATCGAAGGGCACCTCGTCGACTTTCCGCCAATCCTCAGTCGCGGTTGCCGCACTCGCCAACAGGGCCTCGTCCAGCGGGGTGCGGACCCCGCTTTCGAAAAAGCTGTTCAGGTAGGCGAGCGTGAGCACCCGCGGACAGGGCCGGCCCTCGCCGTCCACGGCCGCCTCCAGGCAGATCTGCGCCGCCGTCAGTGTACCGGTCTTGTCCGTGCAGAGCACGTCCATGCTGCCCAGGTCATGGATGGCCGACAGGCGCTTGACGATGACCTTGGCTTTGGCCATGCGCATCGCCCCGCGGGCCAGCGTCACCGAGACGACCATCGGCAGCAACTCCGGTGTCAGCCCGACCGCGAGGGCCACGGCAAAGAGGAAGGACTCCAGGAACGGCTTGTGGGACAGGGCATTGACGAGGATGACGAAGAGGACGAGCAGCACGGTCAACCGCATGATCAGCAGGCCGAATTCACGGGTCCCCGTCTCGAAGGCCGTCGCCGGGGCCGGGACGGCGAGGGCGGCGGCGATGTCCCCCAGCGCCGTCGTCGGACCCGTGCGGCAGACGAGGACCGTTGCCGTGCCACTGAGCACGGCCGTGCCCATAAATACGGCGCCGGTGGCGGCGGTGAGGTCCGTCGCCCCGCCCACCGTCTCGCCCGGCATCTTCTCGACCGGGTAGGATTCGCCGGTGAGCAGGGCCTGGTTGACGAAAAAGTCCCTGGCCGAGAGGATCCGGCCGTCGGCAGGGACCAGGTCACCCGCCGACAGGGCGACGAGATCGCCGGGGACGAGACAGCCGGGCAACATGGCCTGCAGTTGCCCGTCCCGCCAGACCTGCGTGCGCACCGCCACAGACTCGTTCAGCCGCGCAGCGGCCTGCTGGGCCTGGTACTCCTGAACGAAATCGAGCGTGACGCTGATCAGGATGATCGCCGTGATGATGGCGAAGCTGACGAAGTCGCCGGTGGCGGCGGAAATGCCGTTGGCGACGAGCAGGATGATCACCAGGGGGTTGCGGAAGCGGCGGAGAAACTGGACGGACAACGCCTGCGGCTTCTTGGGACGCAGGGTATTGGCACCGTAGGTGGCCAGGCGGTCCTGCGCCACAGCGGCCGTCAGGCCGTCCGGACGATCCCCCAACTGGCCGTGCAACTCGGCGAGGGGCACGGCCCAAAACGGCGGTGCAACAGGGTGGTCGGTCGTGGCAATGGACATGGGTGGCGCCACCTCCAGGCAATAGGCTCGCCGCCAGCATAACAGCCTGCAGACGTCCGGAATCAGTCTTTGCCGTCAGCATGACAGCCTGGGTGCGTCCGGCATCGGTCCGTGACGCCAGCTTGCGCGCGCCGGGCATCAGTCCCTGCCCGATCCCGTACCGGCTACGGATGTCCGCCACCGCCCATCGGCCTATGCTTGCATGAGCGGCCTCCGTCTGGCCGGCGCCCGCACGATCGCAGTTAGGAGAACCCGCATGGCCCATCTCGACTTTTTGGGGGCGACCGGCACCGTAACCGGCTCCAAGTATCTCCTGACGGCAAACGGCCAACGGATCCTCATCGACTGCGGCCTCTACCAGGGACCCAAGGTCTGGCGCGAGCAGAATCTGCTGCCCCTGCCTTTTGCGCCGGCCGACCTGAACGCCATCGTCCTTACCCACGCCCATCTCGACCATACGGGGTACCTGCCGCGCCTCGTGGCCGACGGGTTCACGGGGCCCGTGTACTGCACGGCCGGCACCGCCGACCTGTTGCACATCCTCCTGCCGGACTCGGCCCACCTGATGGAAGAAGCCGCCGACTACAAATCCCGCCACGGCGACGAGGCGAAGACCCCCCTCTATGGGGCCGAAGACGCCCGGCAGGCCCTCAAGCGCCTGCACAGCACACCGTTTCACCTGCCCTTTGCCATTGCCCCCGGTGTACAGGGCTATTACCGCCGGGCCGGCCATATCCTGGGGGCGGCGACGCTGGAACTGCGGATCACCGAAGGCGCCGCAGAAACGATCCTGGTCGCCTCCGGCGATCTCGGCCGGGCGGGCATGTACCTGCTCGCCGCACCCGAACCCGTCTACCACGCCGACGCCCTGCTCATTGAATCGACGTACGGCAATCGCCGGCATGCCATCACGGATCCGGAAAGCGAGCTTGCCGCCCTCATCGACGAGATGCTGACCGACTCGGCGGTGATGGTCATCCCGGCCTTTGCCGTGGGCCGCACGCAGGAGCTGCTGGCCGTCTTGAAAAAGTTGGAAGACCGTGGCCGCATCCCGGCCATGCCCATCTACGTCGACAGCCCGATGGCCATCGAGGCCACCGAAATGCTCGCCCGGCATGCCGACGACCTCAGTCCCCAGGCCCAGGCGCACCTGCGGGAAGGGGACTCCCCGATTGCCTGCCGTTTGCTGTCCCTGTCGCGGACCAAGGCCGAATCCATCGCCCTGAATGCCATCAAGGGGCCGGCAATCATCATCTCGGCCAGCGGGATGGCCAACGCCGGTCGCACCCTGCACCACCTGAGGAAGCACCTGCCCGATCCCCGGGCGATCATCTGTTTTTGCGGATTTCAAGCGGACGGGACCCTCGGCCGCACCCTCGCCGATGGTGCCGCCGAGGTGCGGATTTTCGGCCATGCGGTGCCGGTGCGGGCCAAGATCCGGATGATCGGTTCGTTGAGCGCCCACGCCGACCAGGACGAGCTGGTGGCCTGGGCCCGGCAGTTCAAACTGCCGCCGGCCATCCATATTGTTCACGGCGAGGATGACGCCAGGGCCGAGCTGGCCAGGCTGCTCCAGGAAGCCGGCATGCCGGCCTCGATCCCCACCCTGGGGTCCCGGGTCGAGCTGCCGATGCGCCCGATCGGGGGAGCCGGTCCCACCACCGGCAGCCGGCGCCGTGTCGCCCGTGAGGCCGCAGCGGCACCCGTGATCGCCGCCGCCTGGGCGCAGATCGCGGCAGCACCCCCGTTGCCGCCCGTCCGCCTGACGATCGGCGTCATGGGCAGTGCGGACGACGAGTCGCCCGAAGCCGTCAAGGTCCAGGCCCGCCTGCTCGGCAGGGCGATCGCCCAAAGCGGCTGCACCACCCTGACGGGGGCGTGCCCCGGGCTGCCGCATGCGGCCATCCTCGGGGCCAAGGATGCCGGAGGCCTGACCGTCGGCATTTCACCGGCCCTGAGCCGGGCCGAACACGTCGGCCGGTACAAATCGCCGAGCGACGGCTACGACATCCTCGTCTACACGGGCTCCGGGCTGATGGGGCGTGAGGTGACGAACATCCGTTCCAGCGACATCATCGTCATTGCCGGCGGCCGCAGCGGCACGTTGGGCGAGTTCGCCATCGCCTATGACGAGGGTAAACTGATCGGCATCCTCACCGGGACGGGTGGGCTCGCCGACCAGATCGACACGGTCATCGCCATCTGCAACAAGGATACCGGGGCCCGACTAATCTACGATGACGATCCCGAGCGCCTGGTGACGCGTCTGCTGAAAGCCAATGCCGACTTTGTTGCCGCCACGCCCGCCGGGCCCGTGACGGCAGGCTGCGGCTGAATTGGCCTCGCCCGTGACGCGCCGGCGTCACGGGAACCGGTCGTCACCGGCCGCCAGGCGAAGGTACCGGGTCATCCGGCAGTGTGAGCATCAAGGACATCACGTATGGCACACCCCCAGACCGGGTCTCCCGCAGTGGCGACGCCCCAGCCCCCCAGCCTCACGCCCTGGCACACGCTGCCCGCCGAGGCGATCAGGACCGCCCTTGACGCCGGCCCTGACGGTCTGCCCGCCGCCGCCGCCGCCCGGCTGGCCACGGCCGGGCCCAACACGGTACACACCCAACCCCCGCCCGGCCCGCTGGCCCTGCTCGTCGCCCAGTTCAACAGCCTGATCGTCTGGATCCTTTGCGGGGCTGCCCTGGTCTCGGGCCTGCTCGGTGAATGGCTGGATCTGACCGCCATCCTGGCCATTGTCGTGCTCAACGCGTTGGTCGGGTTTTACCAGGAGTATCAAGCCGGCGGCGCCATCGCCGCCTTGCAGAAACTCACCTCCCCACAGGCCAGGGTCCGCCGGGACGGGGCCATCCGGCTCATCCCTGCGGCCGAGGTCGTCCCGGGGGACCTGATTGTCCTGGAAGCCGGCGATCTGGTCCCGGCGGATGCCCGCTTGATCGTGGCGGCGTCCTTGCGGTGTGTCGAGTCGGCCTTGACCGGCGAGTCCGAACCTGCGGACAAACGGCCGGATGACCTGTCCGAGGCGGACCTGCCGTTGGGCGACCGGGTGAACATGGTCTACACGGGGACCAGTGTCGCCACCGGCACCGGCCAGGCGTTGGTCGTGGCGACCGGCATGGATACCGAGGTCGGGCACATCGCCGGTCTGATCGAAGGCGCCGAGCAAACGACGGAAACTCCCCTGCAGCAGCGTCTGGAGGCCTTCAGCAAGCACCTGGTCTGGGTATCCCTGGGCATTGTGGCCGTCGTCTTTGTCCTGGGCTGGATCCGTGGCTTGCCGACGCTGGCCCTGTTTCTGACGGCGGTCAGTCTGGCCGTGGCGGCGATCCCGGAGGGCCTGCCGGCCGTGACCACGGTCGCCCTGGCCGCCGGTGTGCAGCGGATGGCCCGGCGCAAGGCGCTGGTCCGCCACCTGCCCGCGGTGGAGAACCTGGGGGCGACGTCGGTGATCTGCTCGGACAAGACCGGCACGCTGACCATGGGTGAGATGACCGTGCGCGTCCTCGCGGTGGCGGACCATGCGCTGACCATCACGGGTCTGGGCTATGCCCCGGCCGGTGAGATCCTGGACGGCTCGAGCCCGCCCGCCGGGGCCGTGGCCGAGCACGTCCGGGACCTGCTGACCATTCTGGCCGTCTGCAATGACGCCCATTTGGTCGAAAAAGACGGCGCCTGGACCGTCAGCGGTGATCCGACCGAAGGGGCGTTGCTGGCAGCAGCCGTCCGGGGCGGCCTGAACCTGGCGGATGTAGCGGCCACGCTGCCCCGGGTCGGGGAATTCCCCTTCGATTCCGACCGCAAGCGGATGACGGTGATCGCCACCACGTCCGACGGACGGCGGGTTTTCGTCAAAGGTGCACCCGACGTCATGTTGCCGCTGTGCGTGTCCATCCGGGCAGAAGGCGGTATCCGGCCGCTCACCGACGCGGATCGCGAGAAGATCCATGCCCAGGTGGCAGCGATGGGCGATCAGGCCCTGCGCGTATTGGGCGGCGCCTGGCGTGACCTGACGGCCGCCGACACGGTGGCGACGCCGGCGGCGGTGGAGCAGGGGTTGGTGTTCGCCGGTTTGGCGGGCCTGTATGATCCGCCCCGGCCGGAGGCCAAAGATGCCGTCGCCCGCTGCCAGGCGGCCGCCATTCAGACGGTGATGATCACCGGCGATCACGTGCAGACGGCCCTGGCGGTCGGCCGCGACCTGGGGATGGTCACGGCGGACAGTCAGGCCATGACCGGTCAGGAGCTGGATGCCCTGGACGACGCAGCCTTAAAGCTGCGGGTCGCCCACATCACCGTGTATGCCCGGGTGACGGCCCAGCACAAGCTGCGCATCGTCCGGGCCTGGCAGGCCAACGGCGGTGTGGTGGTCATGACCGGCGACGGCGTCAACGACGCCCCCGCCATCCGGGGGGCCGACGTGGGCGTGGCCATGGGCATCACCGGGACCGAAGTGACCAAGGCCGCCGCCGACCTGATCATCACCGACGACAACTTCGCCACCATCGTCGCCGCCGTCGAAGCGGGGCGGGGCATTTACGGGAACATCCGCAAAACCCTGCAGTACCTGCTGTCGGGGAACCTGGCGGAGGTTTTGGTCATTGCCGTGGCCGTGATGGTCGGGCTGCCGATGCCCCTGGTGCCGATCCAACTGCTGTGGATCAATCTCGTCACCGACGGCCTGCCGGCCCTCGCCATGGCCACCGATCCGCTGGAGCCCGGCCTGATGAGCGAGCCGCCCCGGTCCCGCACCGAGCGGCTGACCGATCGGTC
>JACMPN010000080.1 GCA_014377495.1 Candidatus Sericytochromatia bacterium | reverse complement strand
GGTTCGGGGGGGGGCCGGGGGGCCCGGGGGGGGGAGGGTTTAGGAGGGGGGGGGGGGGTGGGTGACGGGCTGGGTGGCCCCGACCGGGTCGGCAACGCCGACGGCGACACGGACGGTGACGGGCTCGGGCTGGGTTTGGGTCGGATGACCGGGCCGACGGATACTTTTTGATTGTCATCCGGCAACTGGACACCGCCTGTGCGACGGATCGTCGGATCCGGCGCACAAGCAGCGATCATCAGGCCGGCGACGAGCCCCGTGGACCATGGACGTGTCATGTTCATTTCCTCAAACCCCGGATGCCGCCGCAGCCAGCGCCGGCGACAAACAGTGTGGCCGGATGGACAGCGACCGATTGTGCATGGTGGGTATCATGCTCGGTTGTCGCCGTGCAGGCAAGCCAGGGGGCCATCCTCGGCTGTCAAACACATCCAAACGGGCTGATCCTCTGGACACGTTGGCCAGTGGATTCACCGGCCATAACCCCTAAGGTAGTTACAGACGGGAAACGAACTCACCACAAACCCAGGTGATGAGTGCTCGCTCGTTCAGTCGGGACGATCGTCCCCCACCGAGGCTTAGGCCGCACGCCGTCGGGACGTTCGATCGACCCATCGTCAGAGGAGGAATGGACTTCATGCGTCTTGTCCTTTTGGGAACGACCCTGCTCGTCGCTCTCGCCGGTTGTGCAAACACCGGCACCCCGATTGTGCCGAGCCCCAACGCTTCACCCGCCTTTGAGACGAAGTTGCTCAACCTGTTGAGCTCCGGGACGCAGCTGGCGAGCCAGGTGAACTACATCCCCAACAACCAGATCAACCTGTCGGGCCAGACGATCAGTTCGAACACGAATGCCCTGTTCCCGATCGCGTCGCTGGTCGGGACCGGTACGGCCTTCGCGACGAACCTCACTGGCCAGGCCATCACCAACAACGTCGTCCAGACCCAGAACCAATCACAACTGGTCCTCTAACGTCTTTGCCGGATTTCCGGCCTTAGAGGCTGTGCGACAAGCCATTCGGTCGCCTGGCGTCGTTGAAGTAGATTGCCGCACCGTCCCAGCCCGCTTCGTCGTTCCGCCTTGCCTGGCGTTGCTTTTCGGCATCAGGCCCGGTCGTCGCTTTCCGCATAGCCTCGTCACAATCCTGACATGCGATATTTACAAAGGAGTCTGACCATGACCCGCTCTGTGCTGTTTGCCGCTCTGGTTGCCCTCACGATGGTTGGCTGCGCCTCCGTAAACCCCGCCGCCACGCCGTCGGCGAGCACGGGCTTCGACACCAAACTGCTGAATGTCTTCAGCCTCGGCTCGCAGTCCGCCGGTCAGGTGAACTACATCCCGAATACCCAACAAAACCTGTCGGGCCAGACGATCAGCTCAAACACCAACGCCCTTTTCCCGATCGCCTCACTGGTCGGGACCGGTGCGGCCTTCGGGACGAACATCACCGGCCAGGGCATCGCCAACAACGTCGCCCAGGTCCAGAACCAGTCGCAACTGGTTCTCTAAACCGGCACCCTGCGGCCCCCGGCCCGTTCGGGCCCGGGGGCCCGCCCGACAAGAGGTAATCCCCGTGCGTATGTTCGCCTTTGCCGTTGGTGCGGCACTCGTCCTGGCTGGTTGCGGCGCCGCACCCGGTCAACCGGAGCCCCAGGCCTTTCAGACCAAGTTCCTCAACCTCGCCTCGATCACCAACCAGGTCGCCGACATGACCAATATCGGCGTCAACACCCAGGTCAACGTGCCGGTCGTTGTCACGCCGATCACCCAGGTCAGCGCGTTGTCCTGGGGCAATCAGTCAGCGAACCCGAACGTCAATCTGCCGATCAACCAAGATATGAATGTCAATGTCAGTCAGTTGATGACTCAGTTCGGCGCCTCACTCTGAGCCGTCGCCCTGCAGTGTCCCGATCGGGACACTGCAGCAGCCGGGAGAGCTTTGATGACCCCCATCGCACGTCTCGTCGTTACTTTCGGCTGTTTGGCCTTGGCCGCCTGCACCTCAGCGGGCGGCCTTAGCCAGTCCGCCTCCCCCCCCGATGCCCCCCGGCCGGTCCGCTATCGGGCCATGGTCCTGTCAACCGTGAATAACGGCATGCAGTTGGGCAACCAGGGGAACGTGCAGCCCCAGACCCAGGTGGGCAGCACGAATCAGCAACTTTTCCTGTTCGTCTTCGGCAACCACAACGTCGTCACGGTCGATCAGTCGAATCTGATGCCCTTCTTGAACCTGAACTGGGTCAACCAGGCCATGGGCCAGTCCCAGCAGACCGGGGACAGCGCCACCGTCAGCGGTGCCGCCCAATGGGACCCAGCCAGTCTGAGCAGTCTGCTGGGCAGCGGCAGTCCCCAGCCTAGCCCCAGCGGCCTGACCCTGATCCCCCAGGCGGTAGCACCCTCGCCCACGCCGACTCCTTACTGCTATGTCGCCCCGGCGGCGAGTCCGACGCCTGTGCCGACGCCTGTGCCGACGGTCAGCATCACAAATTCGCCGAGCCCCAGCCCTTCCGCAAGTCCCCTGGTCATCCACGTCGAGGCTTCCCCGTCGGATGGCGCCGCGCAACCCAGCCCCACGGCGAGTCCGGCGTCCGGCTAGGGCGGCGATCGCCGTTCAATGGCGGCCGTGTCTTGTGCAGGCACGCTCCGGGTGGGTCGGATGGGGGACAGTTCCCGGGGGCGCTTTTCGCACAGCTTCTGACGGACAGGTCCTCAATGGCCCTTGGGAGGGGCCTCGCTGACCACCGGAAAGCGTCTCACTGTGGCCGACAAAGCCTTAGGTGGCGTCCCCTGTGTGTGCCTCCACGAGACACACGGGGTACGCTATAGGAATGGCAAAACCCAAGACGATTTACACCTGTGAAGCTTGCGGCAGCCAATTTCCGCGCTGGATGGGCCGTTGCACGGAGTGCGAGGCCTGGAACACCATCGTCGAAGAGATGGTGTCGACGGTTGCCCCCTTGCCGCCCGTGGCACAGGGGCGCGCTGCGGCGCAACCGATGCGCCTCAGCGAGGTGCCGGCGAGCGCCGGCAATCGGAGCAGTAGCGGCTTTGCCGAGTTCGACCGTGTCCTGGGCGGCGGGCTTGTCCCCGGCTCGGTGATCCTCCTCGGCGGGGACCCCGGCATCGGCAAATCGACGCTGATGTTACAGGTGGCCGCCCGCGTCGCTGCCACCGGCCAGAGCGTGCTGTATGCCACCGGCGAAGAGTCGGCCCAGCAGGTCAAGCTGCGGGCCGAGCGTCTCGGCGCCGGCGACCCGGAGACGTTTCGGCTGATGGCCGAAAACGACTTGGAGCGGATCATCGCGGCGATCAACGACCTGCGGCCGAACCTCGTCGTCATCGACTCGATCCAGGCGATCAGCTCCAGTCAACTGGCCGCCGCACCGGGCTCCGTCAGCCAGATCCGCCACATCACGAACCAGCTCATCCCGATCGCCAAACAGCACCTGACCACCATCGGGCTGATTGGCCACGTCACCAAGGAAGGCTCCCTGGCCGGTCCCCGCGTCCTCGAGCATATGGTGGACGTCGTCCTTTATTGCGAGGGTGAACGCTTTCGCACCTATCGGCTGCTGCGGGGCGTCAAAAATCGCTTTGGCGCCACCGACGAGGTCGGCGTCTTCGAGATGGCTGAAGGCGGGCTGGTTGAGGTCGAAAACCCCAGTGCCCTCTTTTTGGCCGAATATGAAGCCGAAAGCACTGGCTCGGCGATCATCGCCACGTTGGAGGGGACGCGCCCGATGCTGGTGGAGGTGCAGGCCCTCGCCTATCCCGCCACCGCCGCCGTGCCCCGTCGGGCAGCCACCGGGTATGAGTACAACCGTCTCGTCCAACTGGCGGCCGTATTCGAAAAGCGGCTGGGCTTGCCCCTGGGCAAGGCGGACGTGCTCGTCAATGTCGTCGGCGGCCTGCGCATCGGCGAGCCGGCGGGGGATTTGGGCATCGCCATGGCGATCATCAGCAGCCTGCGGGGCGTGCCCCTGACCGGCCGGACCGTCGTCATGGGCGAAGTCGGCCTGGCCGGCGAGGTGCGGCGTGTCCATCAGCTGGAGCCCCGCCTGCGTGAAGCGGCCAAGCTGGGATTCCGCCGGGCCTTGGTGCCGGCCAAAAATCTGCCCCTGCGCAGCCCCATCCCCGACCTAGAAGTGATCGGCGTGGATCGCATCTGGGATGCCCTGCGCCATCTCCGCGAACAAGTCACCACCGAACCCGCAGCGGATCGCGCCACGGCGCCGCACACGGGCGAACCCGGACCCGCCGTGACGGTGGTCCAACCCGCCCGGCGACCGGGTCGCAGTTAACCCACTCTCTCCCGAACCTTAGCGAAAGGTTCCCGCTGCACGGCCGACAATTCCTGAGATGGGAATGCTGCATCGGTCGGTGCGGCGAGGAGGCCGGGAATGAAGCGAGTGTCACGGGTCATGCTGACCGGGATCCTGCTCGGCCTTTCCTTGTCGACGGCTGCCTGTGGCCGCCGCCCATTGGCGCCGCCGCCCAATGTCGCTCCCTATGCGCCGCCCGAAGATCCGTACCTGCCACCCGCCAACGTGCCCTCGGCCGCGCCCGATCCTGAACCAACGGCCACTGCCACGCCGACCGATCCGGCGCCATCGGCCACGGCGCCGACCCCCGGGCCAACCGATCCTGCGCCCGGTCCGACGAGCACGCCGCCGCCCGAGCCGCCGCCGCCGGGTCCGCCGGTGCAGCCCGCTACGGACGTGGACTTCTGGACGATGGTCGCCAAGATGGGGTTCACCCAGCCGAAGGACGAGATCCGCAAACAGATCGTCGAAGCCGTCAACCGGACTGCGACGGGCTGGTCGCCGGGGAACGCAGGCAGCGTGGCGACGAGCTTGGCCAACAAGTTTGCCGACAACCAGAAGTACTTCGTCGAACCGCCGGCCACCGTTGAGGCGTATTCCCAGCGTGGTCTGGCGTTCGCCACCAAGCGCGATGCGAACACCAGCTACTACGTCGACCTGCGGTATTCGCTCAAAGGCGGCGGCACCCGGGCGCTTGTTCTGAAGTTCGACCAGGCGACCTTTGAGGTGCTGGGGACGACGACCAAGAGCCTGATTAACTGGTACACGCAATGGAAGGGCACGCTCAAACTGCCCAGCTACCTGTATATCCCTCCGACGGTGTATCAGCCCGATCCGGCGGGAGTCAGTGCCGCCATGTTGCGGCAGTATTAACGACGAACCTAGTCGGATGATCAGACGGGGCCCCCCATGGTGGGCCCCGTCTGGCGTTATGACCGCCTTTCCAGGAAAAAATCGACATATTTTCGCAGAAACCACGCAAGGTTTTGTTTTAACAAGCTCATAACAAATACATAATCAATTTGCACCTGATGATGGATGATGAGGAGACAGCCGGTGACCAAGCGCATCCTGAGCACGGTGGTTTTGGCGAGCATGTTGATGGGTTGTGGCAGCACCCCCGGTGCGTTGATGCAGCCTGCGGCCATGAGCCCGGCTGTCCTCGCTCAGTACGCCGGCAAGTTCCTCACCGACAACAAGCCTGAGCCGGCTGCCAAGCAGACCACCAAATCCAAGCTCGGCACCAAGACCACCGGGACCACTGCCAAGACGGCCACCCCGCTGAAGATCGCTCTGACGCCTGCCACCCGGGGCAACACCAGTGACCGGGACATCGCCGCTGTCGCCCGGATGACCCTGAACTCCATGGCTCAGGCCAAGGAATACGACAGCGCCTGCCAGATCGGTTATGGCGCCATGGAGCGGCTGCTCGAAGAAACCGATCAGGCCAACATGGTTGTCCGTTTCGGTTACTACGCGGCCAAGTCGCAGGAAAAATGGACGAACAGCTACAAGATCCAAGCCCTCGCTTTCGAGCATCTGGCCGCCCAACGCCCGGCGACAGGCCGTGCCACCTACCAGCTGGCTTTGGCCATGCTCGGTGCCACCGACTCGTGGGTTGACGGCGCCAAGGGCGGTTACGAGATCTTGGAGAGCATCGAGAAGGCCGATCGTGACCCGAGTAACCGTCGGATCGCCGGCTACGCCTACGACTCCGCCAAGCAGGCCACCCGTTGGGAAGACGCCTACCGGACGATCGAGAACGCTTTCCGTGAGATGGCCAACCGCTAGCTCAGTGAGCACCGGACGGGTTCCCACGACGTAGGGACCCGTCCCCGCCGGTTCAGGTTGCCGGTCCCCGATTTTTGACCATGGTTCCCAGTCATGCCGCTGGTGCTGGGGCCAGGAAGGTCGGCTTGCCAATCGCTGTCCCAACCGGCACGACCGCCCCTTTGAAGGAGGCCCTTTCGATGTTCGTTTCGCAGGATCGTCAACAGCAGCAACAGCCGGTTACCCGTGGTTCTCAGCCTTCCCCCGGTCAAAAGTCACAGGGTGGCGGCAACTCCCAGGCTTCCGGCAGGCAGCAGTCTTCCTCGTCGTATAAGCAGGACTCCTACTCCAGCAGCCAGACCTACCAGAACAAGCCGAACCAGAGCAGCAACTCCCAGCGGGATCCTGTGTACCAGAACAAGCCCAGCCAGAGCAGCCACAACCAGTACCAGAACGATCCTGTGTATCAGAACAAGCCCAGCAACCAGACCTACCAGAACAAACCGGCCAGCAAACCCAGCAACAACTCGACTTACCAGAACTACCCCAGCAATTCCACCTACCAGAACAGGCCGAGCAACCCCACCTACCAGAACAACAATTACTACAACCAGCCGCGGATCACGTTCCAGATCGGTACCGTGCGGGACGACGTCATCAACGCCTCGGTCAACGCCATGTATGCCTCGGTCGGCGCCTCTGGCATCCGGGCCACCGACGCCGCTTCCCGGGTTTTGGACAACAACTACGACGGTTACGTCTCCAAAGCGGAGATGAAGGACGGTCTGCGCTACGACCGGGTCGCACTGTCCCTGAAGAACGCTGACAACAGTTATGGCCGTTACTATGACGCCAAAGAAGTGGCCGATGACGTTGCCAGCCGCCTCGATTCATCCGACGGTTACCGTGATGGTTACGTCGACATGTCCGTCGCCGGCGACTTCTTCGAGAACTACGACTCTTGGTCCGGCTACACCCGGGGCGGTATCTCCACCAGCGAGCTGTCACGCCGCCTGGCATCCGGTGACCTGGTCATCGGTCAATCGATCCGCACCCGGAGCAATGCCAACAACCGTGGCTTCACCTTGGCCGAACTGCATCAGAACGCCAACGGCCCCAAGATCACCATCGCTCAGGACTAAGCCGCTAACAGCGCACCACCACGATCAGACCCGCCGGGATCCGGCGGGTCTTTTTTGTGTGCCTGTGCGGGTTGCCGGCGCCCAACCCGGCCATTTCCACAAAGCGGATCGCGACCGGCAAGAGCGCCAGGGTCCATCGGACGACGCTGCGATCATCCTGATGCCCCCAGACAGTCTGTGAGGGGACGATTAGGTACTCAGACCGGGGCAGCGGGCCGTCCACTCGCCCGCAGGGTGGACCGACGATGGCTCGGGCGTCTCCGGTGGGGACGACCCAGGCGCAGCTTGGCAGGTTGGGGGGCCCCCAAACGGTTTTTAGACCGGTTTCACCACAAAAGCAGCGAAACCGGTCTAAAAATGGTCGGGGCGATAGGATTTGAACCTACGACCTGCCGCACCCGAAACGGCCGCTCTACCAAGCTGAGCCACGCCCCGAAGCGATGAACGCAGTCTATGTCGTTACTGCGTAGAGTGTCAACCGCCTACAGGGCATTCTTCGGAAATAAAGCTCACAGCCAAGCGCCAGTGCGCTTTCGGCCCAGCGTACTCCCCCCGGCGCCGCCGGACCAAAGAGGCCACAACGCGCCATCGCCGGCCTATCCGAGCGGATAGGCTGGCGTTGGTCGCTGGAACTTTAAGTTGGAAGGTTTCGGGTGCGAGAGTGACGTTAAACTGCACGTCCTTCACCTGGACCTCGTAAACACAGGTTTCGCCTTCATACATTTGCTGCAGCAACGGGGCTTTTGTCTGAAGGTCCAGACCGTAGATCTCCTTGGTGATACCGGGCAGCATGTGGGGGGAGAGACAGTCGAAAACGATGGCTTCTTTGCCGTTCGGCAGAATTTGTTTGCCACGAATGACGATCTGACTGTCCGGATCGAGGATGTTCCGCTGCCAGGTGGCAATGCTCGTGTCGGCGAAGGTGTAGCCACGCAGGTTGGCCAGGCGTTCGTCTGCGATCGGCAGGTCCACCTTGACGGGGATGCCCAGGACCTTGGCCCGTACCTTGGCGTTCTGGCCACCGGACCAGACGACCTTGACGCCAACCGTCGATTCGGTGGAGCTGGCCAGGATGTCGATGGCCGTCAGGCCCGGCTTGGACCAGGAGTAGTTCACGGTGCAGGACTGTCTGGTGCCCTTGCCGATGTTCCAGCTGGAGACGCGGGAGACGAAGTTTTCCGTCTGGTCCGCCAGCGCCTGCACGGCAGCCCGGAGCTCGGCCACGGCTTCAGGCGATGACACGCCGGCCGGTTTTGCCGCGGGCTTCGCCGTCGCCGGTTTGGCGGTTGTCGTCGTCTTACCGGTGGTGGTGGTCTTGCCGGTGGTCGCCGGCTTGGCAGCGGGCTTCTTGGCAGTGGTCGTGGCGGCGGCCGGCTTCACCGTGGAGGCGATGGGGGCCGTCGGATAGGGCGCCATGGGTTGGGTCAACGGCATGGGGGCTTTGCCACAGGCGGCGACGACGCTGCACAGGACACCGAAAGCCAACCGTTTGCTGATGGCATTGCTCATTGTGCTCTCCCTCCAACCCTGATGGACCTGACATCCACTGCTGTTATCGGGCTATCAATTAACACCTTGCTTATGGGTCAGTTAAGGTCCAGCTAAGTTCCGTATTTCGGTCGTGCTGGCCAGACCCGGTCAGAGCGACCGACCCTACGGTGGGAGGGCAATCCGGCGTCGTCTGTTGGCGCGGGGAAAGGACAGGCAGGTGTCGAATATTCGGCGGCTGGTCGGTTTGGGGGTGTTGCTCGTGGGCTTGGGCTGCAGCGGGACACCAAGCCGGGAGGCGGTATTGCTGGTCGGCCGCGGGGTGAACCCGCACTGGTCGACGATCCTCTCTCCCGCTCTGGCGGCACCGGACCGGGAGATCACGGTCGTGGATGTGGCAAAACAAAGCGCCGCCGTCGCCCTGAAGCCCTGGCTGGTGCGACAGCAGCGCCTGATCGTCGTACCTCTGGTTGTCAGCGAGGCCGATCCGCTGGTCGCTGCTTTGCGGACCGCCATCGCGACTCGGGCAGCCAGCACCGTCGTGGCGCCCCCCGGGGCCGATGACCTGATGGCAACCGGTATTGCTGCCCGGGCCCTGCGGCTGAGCCAGCGTCGGAGCCAGGAGGGGCTGTTCGTCCTGATGGACCTGCCACCCGGTGCGGATCCCAAGGCTGCCCAGGCCACGGTCGATGCACTGGCCATCAAAGTCGGCCATGCCGTCGACTTTCGGGTCACCACGGGCATTGTCTGGCAAGGCGAGGCCACGGCGAGTGACGTGGCGACCAGAGCCGCCGCCATGGGACGGCCCCTCATCGTCACCTACACGACCCAGCCGGGACCGATCAGCATGGACCTGCGTACCCACCTGCACGGCTTCCGCTATGCGCTGGACGGTGAAGGCATCCTCAGCGATTCCTACTACAGCGACTGGCTACGGGCAGCCGTCGGTCAGGCAGCGATCACCGTTGCCACTCAGCCAGTGCCGAAATGAGGTCGTCCTGTGTGGCCCGGATCGGCGCCGCCGAGCCGATGAAGCCGTTGACCAGGAGGCTGAAGGCCAAGCGCTCGTGGTCGGCCGTTTCGAGATAGCCGCTCAAGGCACTGATCCCACTCATTGTCCCTGTCTTGGCGGTGATCCTGCGGCTGTCCCGCAACCCCCGGAAGCGCGTGGCCAACGTCCCGTCGACCCCGGCGATCGGCAGGGCCAGACGATAGGCGGCAGCCACGTCGGGCTGCGTTTCCATGTAGGCCAGCAGCTGCACCAGTTGTCGGGGAGAGACGAGGTTGTAGCGGGACAGACCGGAGCCGTCGACGAGCCGGTAGGTTTCCGGCTGCCAGCCCACGGTCGTCAGCAGGCGTTGGGCCGCGGCGATGCCCTTGGCGGACGAGCCCGGTAGGCCGCCCTTGACTGCGCCGACCTGTTTGAGGAGCACCTCACCGATCAGGTTGACGGAGTCTTTCTGCAGGGCCCGGACCATGTCGGGCACGGGCGCCGAAGTGTGGCTGGCGACGAGGCTGCCGCCAGCGACGGTGCCGCTGCCCCCGACGGTGATCTGGGCGCCGACACCGGCCCGTCCGATCGCCTCGGCGAACCGGGTGGCGGCATAGAGGGCCGGGTCGGTCACCGTCACGGTCGCCCGGACGGGTGCGCAGCCGGGGGGCAACACCCCATGGACATGGAAGACGTCTTTGCCGCCGACCGGTCGGCATTCAGCGGCCACGATCTCGCCACCCGTCGCCGTCCGGGCCTGGTTGTTGATGGTGCCGTAGCCCGTGAAGGGATCCGGCCTGACGCTCACGGGACGGCCCAAAGCGCCGGGCTGGATCAGCAGGTCTAAATGGGCCAGATCGAGGATGATTGGCGAGATGGGCGGGCCGTCGTCGGTCCCGGCATCGTCCCACATCCAGCCGGGGCCCTTCCGGATGGGATCGAACCGGCTGTCGTCGGCCATGACCCTCCCTGTGAAACGCTGCAAGCCGTTCGCCAGCAGGCCCTGCACCAGGGCATCGATGTCTGCCGAACTCAGCAATGGATCGCCGCCTCCGACCAGGCCGAGCGTGCCCTGCCAGACACCCTGCTGGCGGCGGCCGGCCAGACGGACCTCGGTCGTGGCCCGGTATCCCGGCCCCAGGGCCGTCAGGGCCAGTGCGCTGGTCACCAGCTTGACGTTGCTGGCCGGGACGAACCGGCGGTCGGCGTCCTGTCCGAACAGCCAGGCCTGCCGATCCAGCGAATAAACGGACAGGCCGACATGGCAGCCTGTCAGCCGGGGATCGCCCAGTTTTTGGGTCAATGTGTCGGCGAGCCGCTCTTCGGCATTGGGAGCGATCTGACGCAGCAGGCTGCAGCCCTGGGTGCCGAAAAGAAGACAGAGGGCGAGTCCCGCACCCACGTAGGGGAAATGGCGTTTGGTCATGGTTACAGCTTGCCACAGCCTGAAATGGCCGGCGACGCCAAACATCGCCCGTTTGGTGCGCGGTGCTACAGACCGAAGCGGGCGTCACGACCTATACTGCTCCTGCCCAAGGGTCGCCACCTGACAATCAGTCAGCATCGCAACAACAGTCAACATCGCAACGGCAGCCAGCATCGCAGCACGAGGAGGCACGGTGGACGGAAATCTCGTCTTCAACCCTGTCGCCTATTATCGGCAGCAAGCTCAGCAGGCGATGGAAGAAGGGGATTTCCGGGCAGCCGGCAGAGCTTTCAAACAGGCGCTGCGACATCTGCCGAACAGTCCGGCCGACCGGGCCCGCCTGCTGGTGGAGCTGGGTGACAGTTATTTCGAAGGCCATCGCTACCAGGCGGCAATCACGACCTGGCAGACGGCCCTGGAAACGGTCGAAACGACGGCAGACCGGCCGTGGATCCTATGGCGGGTCGCCAAGGCCTATGCCCGCCGGAAACTCCTCGACGAGGCGGAGGCCCTGCTGAGCGGCATCCCCCAGTCGGCCAGCCGGTTGGATCGGTTGCTCCGGGCCCAGATCCAGTGCCTGAAGGGCGAGATCCTCCGGCAGCGCAAGAACTTCCCTGCCTCCAAGCGCATTTTGCGGGCAGCGATCCGCACGGCCCTGGCCATCCACCCCGAAGACAGCCAGGGTGTCGTCATCGCCGCTTACGAGGCCCTTTTCCGGACCTGTCGAGCGGCGGACGACCTGGTCATGGCTCTGAAAGTCCTCCTGGAGGCCCAGCCGCACATGGCGGCGGCCGGCGAGCAGGACGATTTGACGGGTCCGTTGACCGACCTGGGTATCGCCCTGATCCGCCGGGACCGGCCCCGCTATGCCGAAAAGGCCTTTGCGTCAGCCCTGGCCTGCAGTGACGATCCCACGACGGAAGTCTACCTGCTGTCGAACTACGCCTCTGTGCTCTGTGAGGTCGGTCAGTTCGACGATGCATTCCTTTACGTGCAGAAGGCAATCGCCTACGCCGACGTCGATGATCCCCAGAGCCCGGAATTCCTGGCCACCCTCTTCGATACGGCGGCGTACATCTGCCTGCGCCGGAACCAGGTCGATGCCGCCCGGATGTGGATTCAGAAGGCCCTGACCCGGCTGGCTGAGGTGCCTTCGTCACCCTTTCCGGTGGCCAGTGTGTACCTGAACCTGGCCCTCATCGAAGAGGAAACGGGCAGGCTCGACGAAGCCCTGATGGCGCTTTACCAGGCCCAGGCCCACCAACCGGGCAGTCGCCACCTGCAACGGGAGATCGATCGCCTGAAAAAGCGGATCGAGAAGACCACCGGCAAAGCCAGGCGCAACCCGCGCCGGTTGATGGAGTAAGTCGGCGTCGGGTCGCCGGGTTGGCCGGGCGCATCGCCGGCAGACGTCTTGCGGCATCATCGCGTGCAGCGGTCCGCAGGACGTGGCGGGTGGCTGGTTTGCCGGAGCCACCAGCCACCCGCCATGTTTCCGCTGTTCGTCACCTGGTATTCGGGCATTTTGACTCACCTGATCCCTTCGGGTGGCGCCAAATGGGCCATGGAGGCCCCCCATGTCCTGCAGGCGGCCCCGAAGATGGGCGCCATCGTCCCATCGACCGGGCTCGCCGGTGCCTGGAGGGACATGTTGACGGATATCGTGCAGCCGTTTTGGGCGATTCCCCTGCTGGGGCTGGCCAAGCTGCAGTTTCGCGACATCATGGGGTATGCCCTGCTCTTTCTCGTGGTTTATGCCCGGGTCGCCACCGCCGGTTT
>JACMPN010000079.1 GCA_014377495.1 Candidatus Sericytochromatia bacterium | reverse complement strand
CCCGCCACGATCCCGACGGCTGGATGCTGCGGGACTTCGCCGACGGTCCCGTCTCCCGGCTGACCGGCCCCTTTGTCCTCTCCGGCGGCTGGTGGCACACGGAGATCCAGCGGGACTACTACCTGGCGGAAATGGCCCGGGGCCCGCTGCTCTGGGTCTTCTACGACCGCCGTCGCCGTCGATGGTACTTACAAGGCGAAATAGGCTGAATATGTACGTCCCCCTCTGGTGCAAAAGCAATTTCTCCTTCCTCGAGGGGGCCAGCCATCCCGAAGAACTGGTCGACGAGGCCGTGCGGCTGGGACTGCCGGCCCTGGCGTTGACCGAGCGGGACGGCGTCTACGGCATCGTCCGGGCATACGCCCAGGCCAAGATACACGGCCTGAAGCTGATCGTCGGCGCCCAAGTCACCCTCGACGACGGCACCCTGATCGTCCTCCTCGTGCAGGATCGGGCCGGCTACACGCATTTGTGTCACCTGCTCACGGCCGGCCGGCTGCGCTCGCCCAAAGGGGAATCCTGCGTCAGCTGGTCCGAAGTCTGCGCCCACGCGCCAGGCCTGCTGGCCCTCTGGGGCGGCGAGCAGAGCCTGCTGGCCGGCTCCCGGGATCCGGACTGGGTGGCGAGCCATTTAAAAGACGCCTTTGGCGACCGGCTCTACGTCCTGATCGCCCGGCACCGGCGGGCCGAGGAAATTGAGCTGGAAGCCCTGCTGCGCCGCCGGGCAGCCCGCTACGACCTGCCCATCGTCGCCAGTACCGAGGTGCTTTACCACACGCCCGCCCGCCGGCAGCTCCAGGACGTGCTCACCTGCATCCGCCACGGCACGACCCTGCACCATGCCGGCAGGCTGATGCGGCCGAACGCCGAGCATGGCCTATGTGCCCCGGAAGCCTTCGCCGCCCGCTGGGTGGACGATCCGGCCGCCGTGGCCCGGACCCTGGCAGTGGCCGAGCGTTGCACTTTTTCGATGGCCGACCTGCGTTACCGCTATCCCTTGGAGCGGCTGCCGGACGGGACGACCACCGGCGACTGGCTGCGGGAGCTGACGCTGACCGGGGCAGCGACCCGGTCGAACGGTCCGGTGCCGGCGGACATGCTCGCCCAGATCGACAAGGAACTGGCCGTCATCGAAAAGCTGGATTACGGCGGCTATTTCCTGACAATGTACGAGATCGTCCAGTTTTGCCGGCGGGAAGGCATCCTCTGCCAAGGCAGGGGCTCGGCCGCCAATTCCGTCGTCTGTTACTGTCTGGGCGTTACGGCCGTCGATCCTGTCCGCATGGGCCTGCTGTTCGAGCGCTTTTTGTCCGAGGAACGGGCTGAACCGCCCGACATCGACCTGGACATCGAACATGACCGGCGCGAGGAGGTCATCCAGCACGTCTACGCCAAATACGGCCGTTCGCATGCCGCCATGGTCGCCGTGATCATCAGCTACCGCTCCCGTTCCGCCATCCGGGACGTCGGCAAGGCCCTCGGCCTGCCGGAAACCGAGCTGGACCGGGTGGCCCGCCTGTTGTCCCACTATGGCGGTCTCAGTACAGAAGCCCTGCAGGAAGGCGGTTTCGACACCGAACAGCCGCTTTATCAGCACCTGCTGCGACTGGCCAGCGACCTGCTGAACTTTCCACGGCATTTGTCGGTCCACCCCGGCGGTTTTCTGCTGGGTCATGAACCCATCGCCAACCTGGTCCCCGTCGAAAACGCGACGATGCCCGGCCGCACGGTCATCCAGTGGGACAAGACGGACGTGGAGACCCTCGGTCTGTTCAAAGTCGACCTGCTGGGCTTGGGGGCGCTGCACCACCTGCACCGCTGCTTTGACCTGCTCATCAAACACCGGCGCCTGGACCTGTCGATGGCGACGATCCCGGCTGATGACGTGGCCACCTTCGACATGATCGGCAAGGGCGACACGGTCGGGGTCTTTCAGATCGAGAGCCGGGCCCAGATGTCGATGCTGCCCCGCCTGAAGCCACGGAACTACTACGATCTGGTCGTCCAGATCAGCATCGTCCGACCCGGCCCGATCACCGGCGGCATGGTCCATCCCTACCTGCGGCGCCGCAACGGCGAAGAACCCGTCGACTATCCCCACGTCTGTCTGGAACCTGTGCTCAAGAAAACCCTGGGCATCCCGCTTTTTCAAGAACAGGTGATGCGCCTGGCGGTCGTTGCGGCGGACTACACGGCCGGCGAAGCCGACCAGCTGCGGCGGGACATGGCCGCCTGGCGCAAAGCCGGCAAAATCCAGCAACATCACGACCGTTTGACGAGCCGGATGATCGCCAAGGGTATCGAACCCGAGTTTGCCGCACGGGTGTTCAAGCAAATCGAGGGGTTTGGCGATTATGGGTTCCCTGAGTCCCACGCCGCCAGCTTTGCCTTGATCTGTTACGCCGGCTCCTGGCTCAAATGCCATTATCCTGCCGAGTTCGCCTGTTCCCTGATCAACGCCCAGCCGATGGGCTTTTACACGACCTCGACCATCCTCGAAGACGCCAAACGCCATGGCATCCGCGTCCGCCCCCTCGACATCCGCCACAGCCAATGGGACTGCACCCTGGAACCGGACGGCCCGGAAACCTTTGCCATCCGCATGGGGCTGCGCACCGTCAAAGGGCTCAGCGAGGACGACGGGGCCAGGATCACGTCGGCTGGAGACTGCCTCTCACTGGAAGAATTCACCCGCCGCACGGGACTCAACGAAAAGGTCTTGACCGCCCTGGCTGAAGCCGGGGCCTTTAAGGCGTACACCCCGGACCGCCGGGCGGCGATGTGGCAGGCCCGGGGCCACGCCCGCAGCGCGCCTGTGCCGCTGGCCGTGGACATCGAGCGGTTGCCGGCCTTCATGCCCCTGACGCTCTTCGAGACGATTAATTGGGACTATACCCGGGCGGGCCACAGCACCCACGGCCACCCGCTGACACCCTTGCGGGAGCAACTGACGGCCCAAGGGCTGCCGGATGCCCGCACCCTGTCCGCCATGCCGGATGGCCGCTGGGTGCGCTACGCCGGGATGGTCATCTGCCGGCAGCGGCCGAGTACGGCTGCGGGCGTGACCTTCATGACCATGGAGGACGAGACGGGCTTTGTGAACCTCGTCGTCTGGCAGCAGGTCTTCGACCTGTACCGGATCATCGCCAAGACGGAGCCGCTTCTGGGGGTGAGTGGCAAGCTCCAGGCGAAGGACGGCGTGGTGCATCTGGTCGCTGAGCGGTTGTGGCGGCCGACGGGGATCGTGCAGCCAGTG
>JACMPN010000078.1 GCA_014377495.1 Candidatus Sericytochromatia bacterium | reverse complement strand
GGCCCCCGCCGGGGCCGGGCCGCGTCTGCTCGCCGAGATCCTGCTGGTCAATGACGGCGAAAAGCGGATCATTGCCGAAGCGGGCAAGCAGGGCCGGGCCGCCCATGCCATCGAAGTGGCACTGCAGCCGGGCACGATGCTGAAGAGCGCCCGGGCGATCATCGTCGTCCGCCAACTCGAAAAGTTCGGTGAGTTGATCAAGATCCTGCCCAGTGCGGAGATGATCGAAAAGGAAGCCTTCGGCGACAGTTTTGCCCTCCTGCTCCTCAGCGCCGAGCCGCCGCAGAATCTCAAAAAATTGGTCGAAGGGATCGCCGAGGTCGACCAGGTGACGATCCAGACGATCGCGGCGGCGGTTCCCGTTGCAGCCATCGCTGCGGCCACCCCGACCAATGCCGTCAAGCAGGACACGGTGGCCATGGGCGCCCCGGCTGCGGCCGCCACCAACGGTCAGGGTGCCACGGGCCAAGGCGCCAAAAAGGCGATGGCGACCATCCGGGTCGACACCGAAAAGCTCGACGAGCTGATGAATCTGATGGGCGAGCTGGTGATCAGCCGGACCCGCCTGAACCAGCTCGCCTCGCAGAACGCCGCTGCGGACATCATGCAGGCCGTACAGCACCTGACGACGATCACCACCGATCTGCAGACCGTAGCCATGAAGCTGCGCATGGTCTCGATCGAACATGTCTTCAACCGCTTTCCGCGCATGGTGCGTGACCTCGGCCGCACCCTGGGCCGGGACATCGAGCTGGAGATCGTCGGACAGGATACCGAGCTGGACCGCTCCGTCATCGACATGATCGGCGATCCGCTCGTCCACCTGATCCGCAACTCCGCCGATCACGGCCTCGAGGACACGGAGGACCGGCTGGCCAAGGGCAAGTCCGCCGTCGGCAACATCCGCCTGGAAGCCAAACAGGAAGGCGGCATGGTCGTCGTCAGCGTCGAGGACGACGGCCGGGGCATGGACGCGCCCCGCATCCGTCAAAAGGCCCTCGAAAAGAAAGTCATCACGCCTGAGCAGGCAGCCGTAATGGACGATTGGGAAGCACTGCAGCTGATTTTCGCCCCCGGCTTCAGCACCCGCGACCAGGCCAACGAGATCTCCGGCCGTGGCGTCGGCCTCGATGCCGTCAAGGACCTGGTCAACCAGATGGGCGGGCTGATCGAGCTGAGCACGACGATCGGGGTCGGCTCGCGCTTCGCCATCAAGCTACCGCTGACGCTGGCGATCATGCAGGCCCTGCTGACCCGGGTCCAGCACGAGATCTACGCCATCCCCCTGGCCAGCGTCGAAGAGGCCGTCTCCATCACCCAAGACCAAATCCGCTTCATCCAGTCCCGGCCGGTGATGGTCCTGCGGGGCGAGACAATTCCCCTGATCCACCTGACCGACAAACTCGAAGTCCCGCCCAACGGTTTCGATCCCGACGAGGAGATGCCCGTCGTCATCATCAACAGCCATTCCGGGGCCAAGCAAAACCAGAAGACGGGCCTGGTGGTCACCACGCTGATCGGCCAGGAAGAGATCGTCATCAAGCCGCTCAGTCGGACGGTGCGGACAAGTCCCTACATTGCCGGTGCCGCCACCCTCGGCGACGGCAGTATTGCCCTCATCCTCAACACGCCCTCGCTGTCGTAGGCTGGGAAGGGTCTGGGTGGTGCGATTGCGTCGTCGAACCTTCCTAAGCGTCTCGAGGAGCTGTCGTCAGGTATCTCGGTTGATTGATTCGCCTTCCGGTGTCTCATGGTAGCGCCCCGGCTCGAACCCGCCCCCCAATCCACCGAGCCGCAGGTCGACCCGCGGGTGAATGCCTGGCTGGAGATCGATCTGCGGGCCGTCCGGGACAATTTGGCCGACATTCGCAGCCATCTCGCCCCCACGACCCAGGTGATGGCGATCGTCAAAGCCGATGCCTATGGGCATGGGGCCCCGTACGTCTCCCAGACCCTGCTGGCAGCCGGGGCCAACCGGCTGGGCGTAGCCACGGTTCTCGAGGCGGAACAGCTGCGCCATGCCGGGATCACGGCCCCCATCCTGATTTTGGGCCCGTTGCTGGCGACACAGCTGGATGCCGCCCTGAACGTCGATGCCGAAGTGATGATCAGCAGCGCCCAGGGGGCCCGCGAACTGGCTACAGCGGCAGGTCGGCGGCGGTTGCGGGCCAAAGCCCACGTCAAGATCGACACGGGCATGGGCCGGGTCGGCCTGCAGCCAGAACACGCCCTCGCCCTGATCCAGCATTGGGACAAGATCGGTCCGGTGGACCTGGTGGGCATCTGCACCCATTTTGCCGCCGCCGAGGACCAGCCGGACTTCACCCGGACCCAGCTGGCCTGTTTCCAGGCCGTCCTGCAGGGCCTGGACGTCACGGCCATCCGCCACGCCGCCAACTCAGCCGGCACCCTGAATTATCCGGACAGCCATTTTGATCTGGTCCGCCCGGGGATCGCCCTGTATGGCGCCGCCCGCATCCCCGGTGCGCCAGAGCGGCCGGTGATGCGCCTGCGGGCCCGATTGACCCATATCAAGCTGGCGCAGGTCGGCAGCACCCTCGGTTATGGCCGCACCTATACGGTGGCACGACCGTCGACTGTGGGGATCCTGCCCCTCGGCTATGCCGACGGCCTGCCACGGGCCCTGTCCAATCGGCAGGACGTGCTCGTCGGCGGCAAACGCTGTCCGTTGGTCGGCATGATCAGCATGGACCAGTGCCTGGTAGACCTCACCGGGGTCCCGGCCCAACCCGGCGACGAGGTTGTCCTCCTCGGTGAGCAGGGCGACGAACGGATCACCGTCCACGACTGGGCCGACACCTGCAACACGATCAGCTACGAGATCCTCTGCCGCCTGGGCAGCAGCCGGCTCGCCCGCTTTTTCCGGTCGTAAGATCCGGCTGGGATGGCGTGCAAGCGCACGTCGTGGCTGGTGGCGCTCAGTTGGTGCAGCCCGCCGGGCTAGGGGTTTCTTGCAATTTACGGCAAACTGTTTTCATACCCTGCTCGTCATCTCGCCCTAAGGAGACTACACATGCGGCTTCTCGCCCCGATCCTCACCGTGACCCTGCTCGGCCTCAGCAGTGGCTGCTCACTTGATTCCCTGGTTGGTGCAGCCGGTGGCCTCAACGGCCTCGGCGGCGGCAAGCTTTCGGCAACGTTCAGCAACAGCGGCAGCAACGCCGACACGGGAAGCTTCAACCCGGCCATCGTCCAGGGCGTCACCTCCGCCTCGGCGACGACCATCACCGCCACATCGCTCCCTACTGGCAGCAAGATCCGGACGATGTCCATCACGATGTTTGGCATGAAAGCCGAGGCCGGCAAGACCTACCCGCTGTCGACCAACAACAACAACAGTGTCTCCATCCTCTACGCCGAGGCGGACCCCACCAAGACGGGTGACGATGCGGCCAAGGGCTGGGTTTCCGGCAGCGGTTCGCTGAGCTTTTCCACGATCACGGCCGGCACGGCCAGCTTCACCATCAAAGACGCCGTCTTTGCCCCGGGCAATGCCAGCAAAGAGGCCACCGGCACCTTCACCGTGAACGGCTCGGGCTCGGTCAAGCTGAACAACTACTAGACAACTGTCCGGCAGGTCGAGCTGCCTGGTTGCCTATCCTGGGACAAGAGGTTGTTCCAGTGGGGGTCAGGGTGCGGTGATTGCGATCCGGGTCCGTTGATCGCGTCCGTCTGGACGCTGAAACGGTTCTGGGGCGCAATCGCCCGCCATGGACCCTACTGGGGCTACCGCTAAGCGGCGTCCAAACGCAGGTCAAACCCGAACGGCGCCATCTCCAAAATGCGCACGTGCTGGTGATCGGCATGGTCCGGGTTGATCAACACGTTGCAGGCATTGCCGGCCATCGACGAGGGGACCCGCAGCATCAGGCTGACACACGACAGGAGCCACCGGTCGCCCACCGAGCGGGTGTAGGCGAGGTTCTGTTCCCAATCGCCGGGCAGTCCCTGCCGTGAGACGGAGAGGATGCGTCCGACCGGCACATCGATGAGGACCTGCATGTAGCCTTCGTCCTGGCCGCAAGACAATCGGGGCCCCGCCGTTTCGAGGGCCGCCAGGGTCAGCCGTTCCGCCGTGACGAGCACCGCCAACCCAGGCGACGTCCAATGACTGCCGTTGGTCTTGCTGCAAACACCGTCCAAGACTTTTGCCTGACTGGCCGGGGCCAGCCGCCATAACCGCATGGGGTCAGACTCCTCACCTGCACGTTGCCGGACTCACGTCATGCTCATGGACTGAGCGGCGCGGCACGCCCATGCTGACACACCCGCCGTCGCGGCGCCAACGGGAGCAAGCGAGCGCGTCCACAGGGGTTTCACCGACACGTCGGGGGCGTCCGGCACGGCAGCCGTCACCTTCTGCACCGGACATCCTACCTTGCCGCCCAACCAGTGGCCTTCTATGATGAGACGGACCACCACACGCCGCTGCAGCACCATGGCCATGCGAGGATTGATGACCCGTATCCCGTCCCCCCGGCCGGTCCGCCTGGCACAACAGATCTGCCGGCTCGCCGGTGTGGCGTACATGATGATCGGGGCGGCCGTCGTCGGGATCCTCGTGGTCGTCCCCCAGCTCAGCGGCAAGGGCCCCAACCAAAACCTCTTTGCCGTCCAGGACGGCGTCTGGACATCGACCACCCTCTGGTGGGACGGGATCATCAACCCGATTTTCCACGGGATGGTCTTCTTCGTCCTCAGCAGCGCCCTCGGCTACCTGGCCGAGCTCGGTGAGATCCTCATCGACCGGGAGTATGAGCAGGACGCCGAGGCCGAAGCCACCTCGAACGCCGCCTACAGCAACGTCCCCGACCTGACGACGGACGACCTGCAACCCCTCAAATAGCCGGGCTCGCCCACGACCCGTCCTGTGGGCGCTGAAAAAGCACCCTGACGGCCTTCGGGCCCTACCGTTTCTCGGCCGCAGCCTCACCGGCAGCCCGCATCCAGCCGAGCAGGCCCCGCACGATGAACAGGGGCAGCACCAGCGCCAAGCCGGCCAGTCCCGTCAAAAAGACGGCCAAGCCGATCGGCCCCACATCGCGGCCATGATGCCCCCCAGCGGCCGATCAGAACGGCCCCGATCCCGACAACCCTCAGCAGACATCCGCCAAAGAGGCCAATGAGCGCAGCCATGATCAGACAACCTCGTGCTCAGTGCGGCATGCTGTCCCGCCAGGCGGAACAGCATGCGCTCGATCATGATACGGTTTCGGCATTTCCACCCAACCGGACCTGCCAGATCTGCACGGGTTGACCAAGGAACTCGGCATCCCGCTGCAACACGAACCCCAGCTTGCCCAGCACGTTGGCCGAGCCAGCGTTGTCCGGATGGGTGACGGCGTCGATGGCCATCGTGTCCAGATGGGACCAAGCCCATTCCAGACAGGCGGCGGCCGCTTCGGTAGCCAGCCCATGGCCCCAGGCCGTCGTCGCCAGCGAAAAACCCAGCTCGACCAGCCCCGCCTCCGTCGCCCGGTAAAACCCGCATTCACCGATGAACCGACCGGTCGCACGGTCGCTGACGGCCCAGACGCCATAGCCCTTTTGCGCCCATTGGACGATGAGGCCTGCCAGCGCCTCCATCGTCTGGGCCGGCGTGCGGGGACCCGTGCCGATGTAGCGCATCACCGCCGGATCTGCGCGCAGGTCGGCAAAGTCGGCAAGATCAGTCGGCTGAAAAGCCCGCAATAACAGTCGGGGCGTCGTCAGCTCGGGCACGGATTGGGAAAGAGGTTTCATCGTCAGACGCCTCCGGACGCCGGTGTCATGTCGACCCGTTCAGCGAGAAAGGCTCGCCGCAGGGGATAAAAGGCCTCGGGCGTTTCCAACGGCGGCGCATGTCCGGCCCCTGGGATGAGGGCCAGGATCGTCCCCGGGATAGCGTTGGCGATCCGCTCACTCCGATAGGGCGGCGACGATCACCAGACCATTCACCCGCTCGGGCGCCTGCAAAGCCAGCTGCATCGCCATCATGCCATCCCAGGAAGCCCCGCCGTCGACCGCCGGTGGCACTTACCCGGCCACCGCCACCAGATCGTCGACCAGCCTGGCCAGTTCCTCCAGCCCGAAGGTTTCGCCACGGGCGGTCAGGTCCCGCCGGGTGGCGAGGCGGTCGAGGGTTTCCGCCGGGATGCCGGCCTGCAGCAGGGAATTGCGCAGCTGCTTGCGCCGGCTCGTGAAGATCGAGTGCACGATCCGCCAGAACAGGGGCCGGTCGGCGATGGCGATCGGTTCCTCCAGCCGGGGACAGAGCTCGACGACAGCCGAATCGACCGTCGGACGGGGCTTGAAGCAGCCACGCGGGACGTCGAGGACTTTGCGCACGTGGGCCGCATACTGGCAGATGACGCTCAACGAGCCCCAGTCCTTCGTGCCGGGCACGGCCGGCATCCGGTCGGCGACTTCCTTTTGGACCATGACGGTGATCGAATCGAATAAGGGCTTGGCGGGGAGGCCCTCCTGCTTGATCGTCCGCTCGTCCAGCAAGGCCATCACGATCGGCGTCGTGATGTAGTACGGGATGTTCGCCACGGCCAGGCGCCGACCTTCGGGCTGTCGCTCGGCGACCAGTTCGCCCAGATTGACGTTGAGCACGTCGTCGCTGATCAGCTCAAAGTTGTTGTAGGCGATGAAGCGGGGTTTCAGCAGTTCGACGAGGTCGCGGTCCAGCTCGATGGCGGTCAGCCGGCCGGCGTGCTCCAACAGCTCCACCGTCAAATCGCCCGTGCCGGGTCCGATCTCCAGGACCCAGTCGTCTTTGGTGATTCCCGGGGAGTTGGCGATGGCCGTGACCATGTTGCGATCGTGCAGGAAGTTCTGGCCAAAGCGCTTCTTGGGCCGAATACCCGCATAGCGTCCGGATGACATGGACATGGTGATTACCTTTCCGTGGATGCAGGCTGTCCGAATTTGGGCTCGGTGCCGTTGCGCAATCGGGCGATGTTCGCCCGGTGGGTAAATAGGACCAGGATGGCGGCAAAAACCCCGAACATCACCAGATAGCCGGGCTGATGCAGCAATAACAGGGCGACCGGCAGCACCACCGCCGCCGCCAGCGAACCGAGAGACACCAGACGGCTGGCGGCCATGATGCCGACAAAAGCCGCCATGCAGATCCCGGTGGCCAGCGGCTGCAGGACGAGCATGGCCCCGAGCAGGCAGGCGACACCCTTGCCGCCCCTGAAGCCGACAAAGGGGCTGAACACATGACCGAGCATGCCGGCCACGGCCATGATCACACCGGCCTGTTGCCTCCCCGTGAACCACCAGAGGGTCCAGGTGGGGACGGCGACCTTCAGGGCATCGAGGACCAGGACCAGCACACCGGTCTGCCAGCCCATCGTCCGGGAAACGTTCGTCGCCCCGATGTTACCGGACCCCGACTGCCGGACGTCGACGCCCCGGAGCTTGCCGACCACGTACCCAAAGGGGATCGCCCCTAGCAGGAAGGCGACGATCGCGAACGGCAAAGGCCCATTGGTCAAAAATAACATGTCATTTTTGAATGTGGCTGGGTGTGGGCGATCTGGGCGGTCCGAGTGCTAGGAGACACCTAACGACAGGTCCTAATGGACCTTAGGCAGGTTCGACAACGCAATCGGACTGTCCAGGCCGCTCTCACACAGCCACGTGATCGGCGACGACTTCGGCACAGGGTGAGCACAACTCGGCGTGGGCGGCATTCCTGCCGACGCTCGTCTCGTAATGCCAGCAACGCCCGCACTTCGTCCCTGCCGCCGCCGTCACCAGCACCTGGAAGCCGTTGCCGCCATGGGTCATCGTCTCACCCAGGTCCGTCGAGGCCTGTTCGACCTGGCTGGCGATGACCAACCGGGGCAACAGGGGCAGGAAACGGTCCAACAAGGTCGCCCCGTCCGGCGTTTCGGCATGGATCAGGACTTTGGCATCCAGGCTGGAGCCGATCGTCTTGGCCGCGCGGGCCAGTTCCATGCCCTTGGTGACCACGGACCGCACTTCGAACAGGGCGTCGCCCACGGCCCGGACATGGTCGGCATTGGCGATCCGCTCGATCGTGTCGTCCGGGAAGTCCGTCAGGAACACGGAGGCCTTGTCGCTGCCCCGCAACGTGGCCGGCAGGTGCTGCCAGATGTCTTCGGCCAGATGGCTGAGCACGGGCGCCACCATACCGGTCAGGGCGCGCATGATCTCGTACATGGCCGTCTGGGTGGCCCGGCGTTCCGGATCGTTGGCCCGACGGGTGTAGAGCGGGTCTTTCGCCGTGTCCAGGTAGAAATTGCTCAGATCGACGACACAGTAGTTCTGCAGCAGCTGGTAGATCCGGGTGAAGTCGTAGGAGTCGTAGGCCGCTTTCACGTCCCGGACGGCATCCTGCATCCGCACCAGGGCCAACTGATCCAGAAAGCCCATCTCGTCATAGGCGATCCGATCCGTCGCCGGATCAAAGTCGTTCAGGTTGCCCAGCAGGAACCGCACGGTGTTGCGGATCTTGCGGTAGATATCGGCCAACTGGTTGATGATCGCATCCGAGACCCGCACGTCGCCGGTGTAATCGACACTGGCGGCCCAAAGCCGCAGCACGTCGGCGCCGCACTTGTCGATGACCGCCTGTGGGGCGACGACGTTGCCGACGGATTTGCTCATCTTGCGGCCGTTGCCGTCGAGGACGAACCCGTGGGTGACGACCTGCTTATAAGGCGCCATCCCCCGGGTGGCCACACTGGTCAGCAACGAAGACTGGAACCAGCCGCGGTGCTGGTCGGAGCCTTCAAGGTACAGATCGGCCGGATAGTGCTGATCGTGGGGGGCGTTGTTCTGGCGCTGTTCCAGCACGGCGGACCAGCTCGTGCCGGAGTCGAACCAGACGTCCATGATGTCGGTTTCCTTGGTGAAGGCGTCACCGCCGCACCGGGCGCAGGTCGTGCCCGCCGGCAGCAGGTCCGCCACCTCGCGTTGCCACCAGACGTCGGTGCCGTGCTCGGCGACCAGCTTGGCGATCGCCTCGACGGTGGCGCCGTTGAGCAGGGTCGTCTTGCAGGTCTCGCTGGCACAGTAAAAGGCGGGGATGGGCACACCCCAGACCCGCTGGCGGCTGATGCACCAGTCGCTGCGGTTGGCGATCATCGCGTGGATGCGGTTTTCGCCGCCGGCCGGATACCAGTTCGTCGCCTGGACGGCTTTGAGGGCGGCCTCGCGAAAGTTGTCCACCGAAGCGAACCACTGCTCGGTCGCCCGGGTGATGACGGGCTTGTGCAGGCGCCAGTCGTGCGGGTAGCTGTGCGAATATTTCTCCGCCGCGAAGAGCACGCCCAGCTCTCTCAACTTCTCGAGGATGATCGGGTTCGCCTGCCACACGTTCAGGCCCACCAGCCAGCTCGGGACGGTGCTGTCGT
>JACMPN010000077.1 GCA_014377495.1 Candidatus Sericytochromatia bacterium | reverse complement strand
GACACCACCATCTGGAACGTTGTCGGGGCGCCGGTGGTGGACGCCGCCGGTGTGCACATCGACAATTTTAGTGGCGGCTCTGAGGGGATCACGTCCATCGGCAGGTACACCGGGTCCCGCCCGTTTGACGTGGCGATGCGGTTCGGTGCTTTTCCGACGAACGTCTCCGTAGCGTCGGACTATGCCCTTGGTCTCCAAGGGGGCGGTGCCAACGCCCCGCACATCCTGGTCACCGATGGGGCATATCCAGGGTCGACCTTCAACGATACCGATGGCGGTATTGCCGACGGTCCCAATGCATATTTCCACACGGGTGTAGCCTCGGCGACCTCGATGCCGCCAGGTCCCCTGGCCGCCAATGGCCTGCCGTATCACTCCGCCCCGCAGTCGACGGTCTACCTGTGGAAACCGGGGTCCATCGTCGATGGCCAGTTTCACAAGTACCGTCTGGAATGGACCCCGACCAGCTCGAAGTTCTACTTTGACGGCAATACGGACGCCAATCTGGTCTCCTGGAGCAATTTGGGTGCCGTCGGGACCAGCACCGTGGCGTTCCAATTCGCCAACCACCTCGCTGCCGGCGCAGGGACGGCGATCACTGTCAGGGACTTCAGCTTCATCACCAACAACCCGATCACGATCAACGGCATGGTGCCGGGCATGAAGGCCGAAGTGCGGGACCGGTCGGGCATCCTCGTCGGCAACGGCACGGCCAATGCCCTCGGTGCCGTCACGTTGCCGACGACGATCCTGACGCCGATGCCCTATACCGGGGCCCAGATCTGGGTCTATGCCGCCGATGGTACGTTCGTGGGCAGCCAGACCCTGACCGATTCTTCGGGCCTCAACGGCGGTGATACCTACTCCGTCAGCATGTTCCAGTTCGCCAAGTTCGACGATCTCAGCCGGCTGGCATGGTCCAAGATCGGCAATCAGTACCTCGATGCCGGCACCCAGGTGGGCACGTTCCTCAGCAGCGGCACGATGGGTGCGGGCAAGCTGATCCGGTATGCCCTGGAGGCGTCGAATACGTCAGTGCAGCAGCTGGCCCCGGAAATCAGCCTGGCCAAGACCGTCTATGCGAACCTGACCAAGGTGCTCGAAGCCAAGATCATGAACTTGGATGCGATCATGGCCCTCATCCGGTAGCGACGCCCATGTCCCCGGTGTTTCCCGGCGCGACGGCGCGCCGTTTGGACTGAAATGAACATTGCCCCCACGTTAGGTGCCTGCCTCATCGTCCGCGACGAGGCCACCCGCCTGCCAGACTGCCTGCAGTCGTTGGCGGGTTTCGATGCGCTTTATGTCGTGGATACCGGATCGACCGACGATACGGTGGCCATCGCCAAGGCATACGGGGCCCAAGTCGGTTCCTTCCCCTGGCGCCATGATTTCGCCGCAGCTCGCAATGCCGCCCTGTCACTGGCGACCACCGACTGGGTCCTGGTCATCGATGCGGATGAGCGGCTCTCGGCGGGGGCCCTGACGAGTCTGCGGGCGATCATCGCCGATCCTGCCGCGCACGGCCGGATGCTGGCGCCCGTGATCCACAACGAACATCATCTCGGCGCGTCCAGTACCCTCCATCGGGTGGATCGGCTGTTTCAGCCGTCTGCGAAGGATCAGTTGCGCCGACGCTTCGTCGGGCAGATCCACGAGTCCCTGCGCGAGGCCGACGGATCACCGGTGACCCGTAGCCTTGTCGATGGCTGGCACCTGATCCATACGGGGTACCAGGACCTGAACCGCATGCGCCTGGCCAAGGGCGAGCGCAATCTGACCCTGCTGCAGCAATGGGTCGTCATGGAGCCGGATAACCCCCAGGCCTGCTACTGCTTTGGCCAGGAACTGGCCGTCTACGGGCGTTATCCCGAGGCCCTCGCCTGGCTGCAGCGGGCTCTGGCCCTGGTCTCGGACCCCGCCGATCGCAACCTTGCCTGCCTGCAGTTGTTGTTCACCCTGTCGGCCATGGGCGATCCCGAAGGGGTGCTCACCGTGGGTACGGCCCACCCGGAGCTGGGTGCCGCCTTTCCGGATTACTGGCTGATCATGGGCTATGCTGCCGTCCTGCTGCAGCAATTGGATGATGCGAAAGGGTATTTTGCCCGGGCGCAAACGCTGGATCCGGCCCTGCCGGTGGTCCACGAGACGGACGGGGCCCGCACCTGGAAGCCCCGGGCCTATCTCGCCCAGGTGGCCCTGATGGAGCTCGATTGGCCGCACGGCTATCAGGAAGCCAAGGCTTTGATGGCTGAGCAGGGTGACAAGGCGGTCGTCCAATTGTTGTTTGTGCGGGCGGCAATGGCCATGGGGGACGATGGGGCCGTCGCGGAACTTTGCCAAAAACTGCTCGACCGCTGGCCGGTGTCCGCCGGATTGGCCGACAAGCTGGCGAGTTTGCTGGAAGAGTTCGGCGGCCGGGGCCAGCGCTTGTTGGAGCCGTTCATCGGCTGGCCGGGCGGGTTTTTGCCGGTCGCCAGAAGGTTGTCGGCGGCAGGCCAGCTGGATCTCGTCTTGACCCTGTGCGACCGCTGGGTCACTGTGATTGGCGCCGAGGCCTGGGCGATCGCCGGCTCGGCACTGGTCCGCCTGGACCGGCTCGAAGAAGCCTTGCGGGCCTTCGACGAGGCCTGCACCCTGGAGCCCGGCGATTGGGAAAACTGGCATCAGTTGGGCCTGGTCGCCATGCAACTCGGTGACCGTGAAGCGGCGACCGTCGCCTGTCAGGAGGCGTTGCGGCGGCATCCGGGCGCCCTGGCGGCGATGATCACCCTGCTCGACCTGGCGGCGATGGTCGGTGATTTTCCCCAGGCATCCGTGCTGCTGGCGCAGGCCCGGCAGATGGCCCCCAATCACCCCGAGGTGACCCAGCGGGCGACGATGCTGGCTGCGTTCGGCATCCAGTAGCGATGGCCTCGATCGCCGTACCGGCCGAGGTCTGGTCTCTGGTCTGCAATCACCTGACGTCGAGCCACTCGGGGGCCGACGGGGCCAGCCATTTCGACACCTATGCGGCCTCGGCCCTGCTGATTGCCGGGGCGCAGGTGGTCCCGGCGACGACGCTGGATCGGCAGCAATACGCCCAGGGCCGCAGCGGCATGCCCGGTCGGGGACCCGAATTTGATCCCGTGCATCCCGTGGCCTGGGCTGCCGACGACGATGGCGGGACGCTGCTGCTGATCGTCCAGGAACGCCAGACCTGGGAGCGGTTTCAGGCGGCCGTGCGGCTGTCGGGCCCGCCTTGGGGGGTCCTGGGCAGTTGGGTGGAGCCCGGTGACCTGCCGCCACCGGCGATCGCCTTGAGTCGGGCGCTGGCTGAGCTGGCGGCGTGGAGTTCCCGGGCCTATACGGGGATCTGGGCGGACATCGGCCTGGGGGCATCCTTCCTCCGCCTGCGGCCGGACTCGGGTGAAGCCCTGCTGGCTCTGCCCGAGGCCCGGTTCACCTGTCAGAACTCCCAGCGTTGCTGCTCCAACGAAACCTGGGGGATCCCGGTCAGTGCCAACAGTCGACTGGCGCTTGCCGCCATGCCCTTTCCCACTCTGGGGCTGACGCCGCCGACCGTGACGGCCTGGGAGGGTGACTTCAAGGTCGATTCCGGGGTGACCCGGGCCTTTCCCTATCGGCTGTCACCGGAGCCCGGTGGGACCTGTGCCGCCTGCGACGGGCGTGGGTGCAGTGTCCATGCCGCCATTGGCTGGCAGCCGCTGATCACGTGCCAGCTGTTCCCATACATGTTCACGGAGACGCCGGACGGGGTCTGTGTGTCCCGCTCGTTCACCTGTCCGACGGTGATCGCCAATATCGGCGGCACCCTGGCGGAGCAGGAGGGCGACGTCCGCCAGCGGCTGATGCCGATCCGCCACACGTTGCCACGGGTCGACGGACCCGTGCGGCTCTCGCCTGAGGGTGGTGTCGTCCTGTGGTCGGCGTACCGGCGGCTGGAGGATCACCTGCTCGATCTCCTCGCCGACATGTCCCTGGGTTCGGTCGATGAACGACTGCTGGCCGGGCATCGGCTGCTCGTCATGCTGGTGGCTACGGTCCGCGGCGAAACCCGCGTCGACGACGGCGACATCGGGCGCCTGCTGGCTGGGGAACGGGCCCCCCGGGTCACCGTCGGACGTGGCTTGGCGGATACCCTGATGGCCAACATGATGGCCGGGCCGCCCAATGACGATCATGGCGAGATGCTCGGCGGCGGCCGCCTGGAGGCCTGGCGGGCCGGTGAAGGGCAGCCGTTGGGTGAGGCGTTGGCCGAGGATCTGCTCGTGCGCTACCTGCGGGAGGTGCTCTTTCGCAAACGGAGCGTCGGCATCGCCGGTGTGGCCTTTCAGTGGGGCATGCTGGCGTGGATCAACCGGATCTGGCAACGTGATGCCGTCTATCGGGCCCTGCGTCAGGGGCGGCTGGTGGATCTGGCGATCCAGCGGGAAACCGTGTCGGCCATCGATATCGCCCTCGTCAACCGCGACGTGCAGACGTCCCTGGCCCAAAATCCCTACGTCGTCGCGCAGTTGTCGACGCCATACGTCTGGCTAAGTTTCGGCATTCCCTGAAGCCGTGCATGCGCCTGCAAGCCTCTGATGAGAGACAATCTGGCGTTTCTGCAGGCCTGGGGATTGTTGTGTCGGGTTCTTAATGCAAAAGTATGGTAATAAGTACCTACGCCGGCTGGATGGGGATGTCAAGGTTATGAGGCCTGTTGTCAAAGCAGCTTATTCGCCGACAACCCCTGAAACCCGGCGCCGAGCCGGGTCGGTGGCCGGGAATCCCGATGTGGCCTACTTCTTCAGGGCCTCGGCGCTGGTCACGGCGGCGGCGACGTCGGAGTCGTTCGGCGCCAGTTTGGCTGCGGCCTTGAATTCCGTGATCGCTTCATCGATCTCGCCTTTGGCCTTCAGGCTGTTGCCCAGGTGAAAGTGGCCCCAGGGGTCGTTCGCCTTGATGCGCACGGCGTTCCGGTGGGAGGCGACAGCCTCATCGAACTGGCCGTTTTCGCCCTGGAGCATGCCCAGGTTGATCTGGGCCTCGAAGAAGTCCGGGATGCCTTTGATCGCCGTTTGATACGCTGCGATCGCTTCATCCTTCTGGCCTTTGCCCGACAAGTCCACGCCCCGTTTGTACGCGGCGATGGCCTCTTGCGGGGTCATGGCGGCCTGCGTCGTCTCAGTCGTCGTCGTCGTCGTCGTGGTCGTCGTCTCGGCGGTCTTATCGCTGGATTTGCAGGCGACCGGCACCAAAAGCGCCAGAAGGCTGAGGGTAACGAGTGAGCGCTTGATCATTCAATAAGTCTCCTAGTCAGCAAGTCCCGTTATGGGTTGGAACAACAGGCTAGGCATCATACTGGTTTTATCCCGTCTAGCGTCGGATCAGACGTTGATGACGATCAATCGGTCGCATTGATCCCTGATCATGCCCACAAGTGACCAAACACCGAACAAAGTCTGACACGGTTCCCCGGCCGGCCCATCCCCTGGCATAAGGGCGTGGCAACGGCCTCCGGAACGGTAAAGCCGTTCGGCCTGCCTGCAGTCAGCCGTGGCAGCACAATCCCGTGCGGGAGTTCCAGCCCGTGCGCCGGGTGGTGACCGGATAATCGGCACGCGGATGACGGGCGGCGAGGAGGCCTGGATGCATCACCGGATCGATTTCCTGTGGTACCTGGATCCGACCGGGACCGTCTTTACGGTCGAGGGTTCATTTCGGGGCCGGACACTGACGACCACCGTGGCGGCAGCGGCGGTCACGGATCAGCGCCAGCGACAAGCCATCGAGGAAGAAATGGCCGTCGGGCTGGGCGCTCGCATCGATGGCCGCGACACGCTGGAAAAGGCATCCTAGCCGCGCTTTCCGGTGCGGCCATCGGGCTTGAAGGGGCGCTGCTTAGAGTCCGGGCATGGGTGCATGGCAGGCCCACAACAGACATCAGTTGGCACAGTTGGACCGCCGAAGGTGCAGGCCACCGCCCTGTTAGGGCAATTCGAACCTGATTCAGTGAAAAAAATCGCAACAGCGGAATTCGGCCGATGGTAGGATGCATTGCATACACTGAGCAAATGATCATCAGGTTGTACATTAAAAAACATTTTTTAGTTGATCATTTCGGCATACACTTGCCAGACAGGAGCCAATATGGCTCGAAACGACGGCCCACAATAGCCCAGCGAAAGGGTGTCGAGTGACTGACCATGTGTTGAGCGTCAAACGCATTCTGATCGTCGAGGACGACGCTGACGTGCGGATGACGACGGCTGAGGCCCTGCTGGACGTGGGCTATCAGGTCGACTGCGCGGCAGATGGCCAAGAGGCCCTCTGGCACATTGAGCAGAACAGACATTCACTGCCCGGTTTGATCATCTGTGACCTGACCATGCCCCGCATGGACGGCCTGCAATTCCTGACTTGGATGTGGGGCCAACGAGACCTGCCGGATATCCCCACCCTCGTCGTGACAGGGAGTGGCCGCAGTGTCGTAACGCTGGAAGCAGGGGCGTTTATCGTCGGGTCCCTGTCCAAGCCGTTTGCGATGGACACCCTCTTAGAGACTGTTGCCCGGTACGTCATGCCTGAAATACCGGACCATCGATCGGCAGCAGGCCCCAATGGTGCACCAGCCCTGACATCAGGGATCCCCAACCTCTGAACGACCGTTGCATGACCTGATAGCGGTAGCCGCGGAGTCCGGAGTGCCCCCGGGGCCGTAACGATCAGGACGACCGACAGGCACATGGGCCGATGGCCAGCACAGACGGCCAGGACAGGGGATGGGGTTTGTGCCGATTGTCCGGCGGAACCTGTGACCGGGCCTGCCATGCTGGTGCCCGGGAGACCGTCACATGCCACACGTCGGGTCATGACTCAGTCCTCCGGGTGCCGCACCGGTGCAGGGCGGGGCTGGTGGACGCTGGCCCTGGCTTTCTGCCTGTGTGCAGGACTTGCGGCCTTGGCCCTGGCCGGTCTGGATCGGGTGCAGGCCAGCGCCGACAGCGGCCGGCCGGTCATCCGGCAGACGGTCAGCCTGGACCGGGGCGTGGGCGTCGTCCGGGCGGGTCAGGTGTCCATGACCCTGGCCCTGATGCCTTTGCCGGTACGCCTGATGCAGGACCATCGGGCGGTCGTCACGGTGCTCGTTGCCGGCCGACCCGTGCGTGATGCCTCGGTCACCCTGCGCCTGCGGATGCCCAGCCAGCCGACCATCGATCTGACGGTGGCGATGCAGGCCATGGGAGAAGGCCGTTATGCCAGCCAGGTGGTGTTGCCGCTCTGTACCCGGGAACCGTCCCAATGGCTGGCCGAAGTCCGGGTGGATCGGACGTACGGTGCGACCGGGGCCGGATTCCGTTTTGACGTGACGCCGTGACCTGCAGGTTTGGATTTCGGGATTGGTGATGCAGGCCCCCGGACACTCAGGTGATCAGCCTGTCGTCAGCCACAGATGCGACCCTCGTTTGCAATGTCGCTGAGCACGCCGGCACGGGCTTCTTCCAACGCCGCCTTTTCACTCAGGACAAAGCTCTCGTACAGGGCAGCCTGGGAGTCACGTTCCCAGAGGCGCCGCCCGCCAGTGGTGATCTGGTACGGCATGACCGTCGGGGCCGCCCGCAGATCGAGCAGGTCCACCGGACAGCCGGCCAGGTCCGCCAACTCGCCCGCCAGCGTCCACAGAGCGACTGCGTCAGGGGGGTGGTCGGCCAGGATCGCCAGGTCGAGATCGCTTTCCGGCCCAGCCGTCCCTGTTGCCCGACTGCCAATGACCGACACGGCCGGCAGCGTCGGGACCTCGATCTACAGCCGGCTCAGGATGGCAGTGATCACCATGCCGGGATCACCGCAAAGATCCAGGCAGGCAGGTCGCTCATCCGCTCAAACCCTCAATCGTGGCCTGGAAGTCCGAGAAGCAGAAACGCCCCAACCGAAGTCAGGGCGAAGGCTTGCTGCTGGTGAGACAACTG
>JACMPN010000076.1 GCA_014377495.1 Candidatus Sericytochromatia bacterium | reverse complement strand
CTCCCATCCGGTCAACGGAGTAAGACCCCACCAAGATAAGGTGGTTGATAGGCGGCAGGTGGAAGGTCAGTAATGGCCGCAGCCGAGCCGTACTAATCGGTCGAGGGTTTAACCACCTAGAACACCGTGTTTGTGAAGTCTCTCATATGCAGTTGCCAGGGCCCTGCGAGCGGGTTAATTCCCCGCAGGTTCCGTTGGATTTCTCGGTGATCAGGCGATATGGTCCCACCCGTTCCCATTCCGAACACGGCCGTGAAACGTATCAGCAGCGACAATACTTGGTGGGTAACCGCCTGGGAAGATAGCCCATCGCCGGCATTAACTTTGAAGCCCCCGACAGTGAAAGCTGTCGGGGGTTTCCTGGTGTCTACACGTAGGGTGGGCTGAGCTGTGGGCGGGTGTCGTCAGGCACCTTTCCAGGGCGGCATGACGGTTGGTCGTTGTCATCATGCCGGCGCCTTGGAGCACTCAAACCCAAAAGCAAACAGGCCGTCATAGATCTTGAGACTGGTCGCCGGGACTCGCACTGGCGGCGGTTCCCGGCTGGCATCGATCAGACCTTTGACTGCCGCTTCGGTGGACACATTGCCGGCGTCCAACAGGATCTCCAGTGGCATGGCGACGTCCTGTTCACTGCCCATCGCCGCCAGGTGCAGCACGCGCGAACACTCACGCTCCGCCTTGCTGGCCAACCCCGCAGCCAAACGGTCATAGGCTTGGCGGAATACCAGCCGGGGGAACATTTCCTCTCGGTGCGGGTGTCCGGCAAAGGCCCCCGACTTGCGGACCAGATGTGCGACGACGTGCCGGTAGTTGATCGCTTTGCTGCCTGGCGGTTTTCTCGGCATCTCCGCCACCAGTTTCTGCCCGTAGAGCACATGCACGGTATCGGGGAACTGCCGCACCCGGAGCTTGTGGCCGATCAGGCGGTTTGGCACCGAGTAGATGCAACTCTTGACGGTGATCGTGCGCCACGGCGTCACATCGACGGTCATCTCCTCCGGGTCGTTCCCCGCCCGTATAGGCAACGCCATGAGCACAGGCAATTCCTCATTCAGTCGCTTAGTACTACAGCGGCACGTTCGCTCAAAGGCCGATAGTGCAAGGCTGTGAGGCAGTTGGTCAGGGATTATGCCTGTTGGACAGGACGAGCGCCGTTAACTGGTGAACGATTGCCAGCATGGACATACTGCCACGCTGTCAGCCCCGACCCACCCGCAAACGGAACCCGTTGCCGGGCCTGACGTCTCCGATTGGGGGAGGCGGTTTGAGGATCTCGCTTCCCGCCTCGACCGGCGCTTTCGGCGCCGTGAGCAGCGAGCCAGGGTCAGGGAGTACCTGCAGGCCCTGCTGTCTCCTCTCGATCGCAAGAACGGCTGGCAGATCGCCGAAGCTGCCGGGGTTGTCAGCCTGGATCAGATGCAGCGGTTTGTCAGAACGGCGCCCTGGGATGAGCATGCCGTGCAGGATAACCTGCCGCAGTATGTGATCGAGCATTTGGCGGATCTCTCCGATGTCCTGGTCCTGGATGAGACGGGATTCCTCACGAGGGGCGAAAGATCAGCCGGCGTTCAGCGCCAATACAGTGGCACGGCGGGGCGGATCAAGAACTGCCAGATTGGCGTGTTCCTGGCGTATGCCAGCGCCAAGGGCAGCGCCCTCATTGACGGTGAACTCTATTTGCCCAAGTCCTGGACCGACGACCGGGAGCGCTGCCGGCAGGCCGGCATTTCCGACGACGTCGCCTTCGCCACCAAGCCCGAGTTGGCACGGCAGATGCTGGAGCGGGCTCGGTCCGCCCGGGTGACTGCGAACTGGGTGACTGCCGACGAGGTCTATGGCGGCAACCCGGTACTGCGGAACTGGTTGCGGTCGCATGGGCAATCCTATGTGATGGCCGTGGCCCAGACGGAGGCCGTGCAGGTGGCCGGTTTGCGGGATCCGAAACCCGTGCCAGCCTGGGATCTGATCGGCTGTTTGTATGGCGTCCTGGAATCGTTTGAGTGCCGGTGCTGGTAGCAGGCGGGCCCGTCTCTACGGCCGGACCTGCCTCCCCCTGGTCCATGCGGACGGTGACCGCTGGCAGCATTGGCTACTGGCACGACGCCAGATCGAGGCCCCGCATGAGGTGGCCTCTTATGGGGTTTTTGCCCCGACGGGCACGCCCTTGGCGGAACTGGTCCGGGTGGCTGGCCTGCGTTGGTCGATTGAGGTGGCGTACGAGGGTGCCGAGCAGGAGGCGGGCTTCGACGAATACGAGGTGCGCGTGTGGACCGGATGGTATCGCCATGTCACCCCGTCGAAGCTCGCCAACGCCTTGCTTGTTGTTGTCCGGCGACATGCCTGGGAGACCGACCGAAAAAAAGGGGGCGGATACCAAAGCTTGTTCCAATTACAGCCCCGGAGGTCCGGCGATTGCTCTACCGTCCCCTCTGGTACCGACCCCTGATCCTCAGCTTGGTCGTCTACTGGTCTGAATGGCGCTACCGGCACCAGGCTAGAGCCATGTGGTCCCATTACAAACGCAGGCTCAGGCCATGTTAGCGCTGACCTGCCGCTGTAGTATTAGACCGCCACCAGTTGCGGCGGTCGATTACCCCCTGCAAGAACATCTCGTAGTCTGTTCTGCTGGCGAAGTTCCGGCTGCCCCGCAGGCGCAAAAGTTGGTCCAGTGTTTTGTAGATAAGGTCGTGGCTTTTCTCGACCGAGCCGTTCTCGTGGCGCATGCCGGGGTTGTTGGTGCTCGGTTTGACGCCGTAATGGTCCATGAAGTCCGACCACCGCTGGTTGAAGACCCGCCGGTCGCCCTCAGCATGGGTCACAGCTTGCAGGTTGTCGGTGCGGTGCTCCGCCGGGACCGACTCCAACTGGCGCATTGCCCGGCTGAAATCGTCGGCGAAGCTGGCGAAGTCCTCCACGAAGGCAATCGAGACGGTCTCCCAGCGGGAATAAGGCAAGCGGCAGTGGAAAAGCAGATGGGGGAACGGTTCGTCGCCGATCGTGATTCCCAACAAGGCCATCTCCGTAAAGTCCGACTGGCTCTGTCGGCCAAGTGGAATGGTCTGGCAAAAGAACACCTCCTTGTCTGGACCCTGCAGCGCCCGCCAGTCACGCACCCGACGCTGCAGGTTCCGCAACTGACCGACGTGGAACTGGGTAGCCTTATTCTCGATCAGCTAATCCATGATCGTCTTGGCTTTCAGGCCCTTGTCCGCTTCAAGGATTGCCGTGACCTCGGGCCAGAGGTGAAAAAACGGATCCGGCCGGGTCCGCCAGTTCCGCTGCGCCTTGGCCTCGTGAGTCAGTTGAACGGGTTTGAGGTACTTCCGGGCGGTCTTGGGGTCCATGCCGGCTTTGGCGGCTGCGAACTCCTGAGAGTGTGTCTGGGCGTATTTCATGAGCTTCCTGATCTGCTGGTCCATACATGTCATGGGCGTCTTGGGCTCCAACTGGCAGAATTCATGCTTTCTCTTCCAACTCGGGGGGCCGGATCCAGACGGCGGCAGACCCGGGAAATATAGTTGTCGCTGGCCCGGTGTTCCCATTGTCGCTAATCAGGCTGCGGGGGCGCTGTCAGGCGTACCTGTTCCACCAGCGCTACCGCTGGGAGTGCTTGCCGGGAACCGTGCCGGAGAGTGTCTCGGGCCACCGATGATAGTGTGACGGGTCTCGGCAGCGTGGCTAGCGCCACAGCGCAGCGTAAGGCTTTGGGGGCGTGCTGCGGGATTTGGCGCATGCACAGTGAGTTGTGCCTAAATGACACGGCCAACACTGGGGTGCGTAGACTGTTATACACAAGTGAACCTATTCGAAAGGCAGCAGTCATGGATACACGACATGGGTTTTGGTTTCAACGCATCTGGCCATACGGACGGGGTGCCAAATGACGTCGCTCTATCACCTGCCGTTGCCGACCGACTTCCCGGTCACCGTCACTGGCATCATCGAGATCCCCAAAGGCAGCCGCAATAAGTACGAATACGATGCCGTCCAGAACGTCTTTCGCCTAGACCGGGTGCTTTCCAGTCCCCTGCACTACAACTGCGAATATGGCTTTGTCCCGCAGACCCTAGCAGGAGACGGCGATCCGGTCGACGTACTGGTTCCCATGGAGGAGCCGACCTTTACCGGGTGCGTTCTTTTGGCCCGACCGATCGGCCTGATGCGGATGGTCGACGAAAGTGGCGAGGACTTCAAAATCCTGGCCCTTCCTATGCGGGATCGCCGGTTCGAGGGGATGAACCGTTTGGGCGATGTCGCCCCGCATCTCCTGAAAGAAATCGAGCACTTCTTTACGGTGTACAAGGCATTGGATGGATTACACCCCGAGGTCGCCGGTTGGGAAGATGAGCAGTTCGCTCATGCCTACCTCAGGCAATGTCACGAAGCGTTCGTGCCAACGTCTAATTAATCATCTCGATGCCTGGCCCGGTCGCGAACTCGGGTTAGCTTGGCTACCGGTGTGGAGCAATCCCTCTAACTGCCATCACGTATTGCCATCGTTCGTGAATGGGGCGACCCAAACCGTTGCCCAACTGCCTGTGACGTATGGGGCGAAGCATGGGAGCAACGGTATCCATATGGGGCGACGTACATCAGGAGCGGCGGGCCTGCGCTACAAACGTCCAAAGTGAGAGTGCCGCGCACTTGGGCGTCACCACCGACGCCGCACCCGTCCAAATGGAATTCCAATTGTTCGTAGTGAGGACCGTGCGACAGGCGAGGCCGAAGGGACGTCATACGTATGCCACAACAGCCTCCCGGTAACGACTTCCGACGTCCATGAAACTAATTCGCTAGTGGCCGAGATGCCGAACACTGTTCAGACGACGAACCATTGGAAGGGTAAGCGTTGGTGATGGTGGCGGTCAGCCACGGTATTTGCGCTTTTTCGGGATGTCATAACCTTGATCATCGGACCTGCAGACGCGACAGTCCTGGGGGAGGCAATGTCTAAATTGGACTTAAGGAATGGGTTGACGGCTTTAACCGACGCGGATACAGTGAATAAGTGAGCCGCAAACGGGCCGCCCGAGAGGGAAGCCGGTCAAAGGCAAGCCTGTAATCCACGGGATAAGACGCTGCAAAGCAACTATCAAATGGACGCAGCCGCTGGAACGGGGTTCACCTGCAAGGGTGGTCGCCTACACAGCGGAACTGGTGCCGATTGGTCGACACACCCTGCAAGGGGTGATGCGCCGGGGCCTCAGGCCGACGAAAGGGACACCCGCAAGGGTAGACCGATCGAACGCAAGTCTGCCACGATTGGGT
>JACMPN010000075.1 GCA_014377495.1 Candidatus Sericytochromatia bacterium | reverse complement strand
AGTTAACGGCTGATTGTCTTGATTGTGTATGGCCCGTCTGGGTTTGCGTGCAATGGGCCTGTCCAGGGAAAATTTGGATCATATGACCCACGTCACCGCCGATTGCCCGCTAAACGGCATAACCCGACCGGATTTTCGGCATTACTCCGCTGCAGGAGCTCCGTGCGGCTGGCAAGGCGGCGCCCCGTGGGCCACGATCGACGAGATGGCCGGCAGATGGGGGATAATCAGAAAGACCGTCCCGGTACCACCGGCCGACGACTGACGATCCGCTCGTTGAGGTTCGCCCGGTGCCCATTTTCCACCCCTTTCGGACGAGCGCCTGGCTTGTCGCCACCTGTTGCCTGTTAGGACTCTCGATCATGCCCGCTGCCGCCAAACCGCCTGCCAAACTGTCGGCCCGACCCGCCATGGCAAAACCCGCCGTCCTGCCAAACCGCCTGGTCACCGAGGGGCACCTGAGCCGGGGGCGGCTGCCGAACGGGCTACGGGTGGTCATCCGGGAAGATCCCGGCTCCGGCGTCGTCGCTGTGAATGCCTGGGTCCATGCCGGCGGCAAAGACGAAACGGACGCTCTGTGCGGGTATAGCCACTATCTGGAGCACCTCACCTTCCGAGGAACCAAGCGACGGGCTCCTTTGCAGAGCCGCCTGGAAATCTTCAACGTCGGCGGCGAAAACTCCGCGAACACCTACTACGACCGGACGACCTATTACAACGTCGTCGCCACGCCCCACTTCCGGCTGGCCCTCGATTCCTTGGCCGATCTCCTGTTCAACGCCACGCTGACGCCGCAAGCGGTCGAACAGGAGCGCCAGGTGGTCAGCGAAGAACTGCGCCAGGGCCTGGACCGGCCCGACACCAAAGCCATCCACGCCCTGATGGCGGCGATCTTCCAGGGCCACCCCTATGAGCGGCCGGTTATCGGCAACTTCGACACCCTGAACGGCCTGAAGCAGGACGATTTTCACCAGTACTACCGCCGCATGTACGTCCCGAACAACATGGTCCTGTCGATCAACGGCGACGTGAGGGCGGCCGATGCCTGGGCAGCGGTTCAGGAGACCTTCGGCAAAGTGCCGGCCAGTCCCAAGCTGGCGGAGAAGCCCGCCTTTCTGCAAGGTTTCAGCGGCTACTCACGCCAGGTGCTGCATCTGGATCAGCAGCGACACACGGCCCTGATGGGATTCCGGGCCCCCGGCTACCGCCATCCCGACCGGCCGGCCTGCGATCTGCTCGTCGGTCTGCTGGGTGGCGACGCCGCCAGCCGCCTGTATCAGCGTCTCGTCTTCAAGCAACCATTGGCCACCTATGCCAGTGCCTCCTATACCCCGTTCGAGCAACACGGCATGGTCACGCTCTCGGCGGCACCGTTGGAGGGCGGGACCGTGGGCCCATTGGCCGTGGCGATCCTCGAGGAGATCCACAAACTGCAGACAATGCCCGTCGATCCGGCGGATCTCATGCGGCTGCAGCGTCAGATGGATCGGCAGGAGGTGTTCGGACTGGGAGATACCCTGTCGCCGGCCTATGCCCTGGGCGAGGCGGAATTGTACGGCGATCTGCGGTACGCCGCCGATTACAAACAATGGCGCAAAGCCGTCACGCCGGCCGACATCCAACGGGTCGCCAAGCTGTACTTCCGGCCGGACAACCTGTCCCTCCTGTATAGCCTGCCCAAAGAGGGGGGCGAACCGACACCCGAGGCCGACCTTGCCGTAGAAGCGGCCCGGCAGCGCCTGACCGGACATGCCATCGCGTCCGTGGACTGGCAGAGGACGTGGCTGGGGAACAAGCCCTCCCCCCTACCCGTGCTCGAACGGGCCACGGATGGCAACCGGCAGATCGCCCAGCGCTGGGTGCTGCCGAACGGATTGACCGTGATCCTGGAACCGCGCCACCGCCTGCCCATCATCGTTGCCGAACTGGTCCTGCCGGCAGGGTCACGTCACGACCCGCCCGGCCTCTATGGCCTGGCCAATGTGGCTGGGGAAACGCTTACCAGCGGGACCCAAACCTTCGATCAGGAGACCATCGCCCGCAAAATCAGTGAATGGGGCGGTTACTTGTGGCAGACGGTCGGCCGGGAAACAACGCGGGTTCGCCTGCAAGTCACCCGGGAAGATGCCCTGGCAGCGCTGACGCTGGTCGGGTCACTCGTCCGCGAACCGCTGCTCGCCGATGAGGAAGTGGTCAAGGAGCGGGACAAGGCGTTTGCGGCCCTGAAGCGGCAGGCTGACGAGGTGACGTCCCTGGTAGATGATGCCTACCGCACGGCGATGTATGCCGGTAGCGGCTTGGCCCATCGGGCCCTGGGCACGCCGGAGAGTCTCGGCAAACTGGACGGCCTCGCTGTGCGGGCCTTTGCCCGCAGTCACTATGTCCCCCGGGGGGCGGTCCTGGCCATCGTCGGGGATACGAACCGGGCGGAAGTCGATCGTTGGTTACTGTCTGCCCAGTGGCATTCCTGGCAGGGTGGGCCGGCTGCACCCAAGCCGGGCGGCCGGCCGACACCCCAGTCGGGGCAGGTGCATGTCACCAAGACCAGCCAGCAGGTGCAACTCTATGTGGGATTTCCCGGCGTCGGGGCACTGGATCCGGATGTGCCGGCCATGCGGGTGTTGACCGGGATGGTTGGCTTCCAGGCCTTCGTGGATCTGATCTATGGCAAGGCCCTGGCGTACTCCGTGGGGGCGAGTACCGACCGTTACACGGACTCGGGCAGTGATTACCTGTATATGGGCACGGCGGGCCGCAATCGGGACGAGGCCCTCCGGGAACTGACGGAGCGCTGGCGCCTATTGGGCAGCACGCCGCTCGATCCCGGGCAGGTCGCCCAGTCCCGGGACCGCATCCTGGGTGGTCAGATACTGGCGGATCAGCATTGGATGGGCCGGGCGACCGGCCTTGCCACGTATGAATGGAACGGGATGGGGTTTGCCGCCTACGATGCGCAGTTGAAAGCAGTCGAGCAACTGACGTTTGCCCAACTCCAGGAGGTCGCCACCCGGCGGGTGCGGCTGGACCAGTTGCTGACGGTGACCGCCGGCGGGGACTGACTGCCGGATGCCGGCAACAAAAGGTGCGACACGAACCCTTGGGGGTTGCCAATGAATAACGTCGGTCGCCAGTGTGCCGAATGACTCGCCGTTGCGTTGTTGCCGATCGTCGCCGTACCACCCCGGGTACGCCTCCTCACGGCGCCTAGCACCGCCGGCCCTTCGGCCCCCGGGCTCGGTCAGTTATTCACTGACAACCCCTTAGAGGCTGCACGGTAAGGTTGGTCACTGTGACTAATGGCTTTGTGGCCAGGATAGCGAATGCTGTTGCGTATGAAAACAGCAAAACCGACAGGACGT
>JACMPN010000074.1 GCA_014377495.1 Candidatus Sericytochromatia bacterium | reverse complement strand
GCCGGGGGCCGGCGGTGGCCCGCTTGGGGCGACCAGGATTCCGACGGCTGTAACCGGCCAACAGGCACGGAAAAGGCCCCGACGCCCAGGCGGCGGGGCCGGAGCAGGGGTGAAAAGGCGCTGGTTACCCACCCTCCTGGCGAGCCCAGCAGCCGGCCTCCGTGCCGGAGACCAGTGTGCAGCTTCCTAGCTGACCGGTTTGCGGCCTCCGTGCCTGGCGGCATGGGCCGATCGATGCTGTCTGCGGCTGGCCAGGCCAGCCATCAGGCAACAATCCGCCCGAGCTTGTCAGATTGGCACAGAGGGCGCTGCGGCGTGGATCACACCAGTTTGGCCGCAAAAGTCAAGTTGGGTGGCAAACCCAGTGGTCGCCGGCAGTACCCGATTTTGGTGAATTTCACACGTGATTCTCCGCACATGTTTGGGTATAGGTGATTCACAAGTCTTATTAACGGCGGGAGGAAACCCTATGGCGCGCATGACTCCTGAATCGTCGAAGTCGTCTCTGATCGCCGTGGGTGCGAGCGGACGGCGTTCCCGGGCCACGGCCCAACTCAATGCGCCCGAGACCCCGCGGGTCTGGAACGGCGGCGAGGTCGGCCCCGATGGGGTAGGCCTGTATCGTCGTTTCACGATGGGGGCGGCTGAGCGGGGCTGGCGCCTCGAACCCAATGAGATCGAGATGCTCCTGGACGTCTATGTCGCCTACGTCCGCCGCGACGAAGAGGCCTCCCCGGCCCGGTGTCTGCGCATCCTCAAACACCTCCGCCGTCGGGTCCGATAGGAGGGTCGATGGCGGCCTGCCTGCGGGCGGGTTCCTGACGACACGTCCACTGGGACCTCCGCAGCAAAGCGGAGGCGCCCCCTGGGTCAACACAAGTCAGAACCCACCCACATTCAGACCACCCTCAACCCCCCTGTCGGAACCGACCATTTCTTTGTGCAATTGCCTGATTGTTTGCGGCGCCCAGCTACAGCTGGGCGCTTCTTGTTTTAAACGGCACCCTCAGGGGCAAGTAGGGAACCGTCCAGTGTCTCGGCCTGGACCTTGGGCATATAGATCCAGGGATCCCATTCACCACCGTAACAGAGCGCTTCAGCCGTCATCTTGATGCGGTAGCCCAAGAAGGGTGGCGATGGGCGGGAAAAAGCCTCCATGAACCACTTGGCCTGATTTTCCGCCAGGTAGGTCCAGTCGTGACCCTGCCAGGCGGCGTCCGTGCGCAGCATGGCTACCGTCAGCGTCGGGTCGGTCTGCTGCCAGGCGGCGGTGGCCTGATCCAGCAGGGCATTGCCTTGGACGGGATCACCGTGGCGCAGCCAGTAGCGGCCCAGTGCCCATAGTGTCGCCGCATTGCCGGCATCGTGGCGACGGGCCTGTGACCACCAGATGAAGGCCTGGTCATCCCGGCCTTCCTTTGCCCACGCATCGCCAAGGGCGAACTCGATCCGTCGGACCAGGCCGGGGCGTTGATCGGCATCCGGTGTGGCGGTTTGGGTCAGGGCTTCTGTAAACAGGGCCCGGGCATCGCCGGTCTTGCCGCCAGCGACCAGCAATCGGCCGAGGCGGTAATTCATCTCGGCGCTGTGGGGACGGGTGGCCAACTGGGCTTCCGCCGCCCGGGCGGCATGTTCGAGGACGGCAGGGCGGAGGGCCTGCCAGGCCGGCTGGCGCCAGACGGCAGCATGGAGCAGGACCGGTGAAAAGAGCATCGCCCGGCTCATGCCGGTGACGGCCGCCTTTTCACGATTGCTGGCCAGATAGGCTTCGGCGAGCTTCAGGTGATAGAGACCTGCGTAATAGCGCAACCGCACGGCCATTTCCAGATCCGACACGGCCCGGCCCGGCTCGCCCAGATCCAGAGAAAGGCTCCCGGCGATCAGGCGGCTGATTGGCAGCACACTGCGGACATTGACCCACTGCAATTGCTGCAGACTCTCTTCACGGTCGGCCCGTCCCGACTGTTCAGCCAGGGCCAGCCCGAGGGCCAGGCGTGGGAACAGCTCCAATGGGTTGTAGATGACCCCTTCCCGCAGGTGCTCAAGGGCCGGACCCCGCTCGGCATCCCAGAGCTGCAGGCTACGGGTGAAATGCCAGTACGCATAGGATGCCGTGGCAAAGGGGATGCCGATGACCAGCAGGCTCAGGCTGACATTGAGGGCCAGAAACGGTCGCAATTGGGCCAGCGGCTGGCCTTGGCCGTGGCTCAGGCAGACGGCGATGAGGAGGATCGTCGTGACCAGCATGATCGGGATCTGGGCGTGGAACAGCACCAACAGGCTGACGGCATAGCCGGCCAGGCCCCAGAGGGCGGCGTGGACCAGCAGCGCGTCGGGGCCAGCCTGGCGGGCCGTCGTCAAGGCGGTGGTGAAAACGAACAGCAGGACCAGCAACGTCGCCACCAGGCCCGGCAAGCCCAGCTCATAAAGCATGTTCAGGTAAGTGTTGTGGAGGTTTGCCGTACTGAAGGTCGGAAATCGGGGTGATTGCAGCATGTCACTGGCAAACTGGACTGCCACCGAGTCCAGACCGTTGCCGAACCAGTGCCAGCTCCCCCAGGCGCCTCGCCAGATGTCCAGCCGCTGGGCGCCCGACTCGTCCGAGAGGACCCGACCCGCCACCACGTCGACACCCGTGTCGGACAGCGGGGCCAGGCGGGCCCAGATGTTGTTGCCGTCATAAACCGAACCGACGATCGCCGCCACCGCCAGCATGCCGATGGCAGTCCTGCCGATCGTGTGGCGCTGACGCAGGACAACGGCGCCAAAGGCGATGATGGCCTCGCTGATCCCGATCAGAACGGCGATGCGCGAGCCGCTCTGCAGCACGGACATGATGGCCAAAGCCACCCCTCCCCACCAAGCCAGTTGGAGGCGATTGCCGCCCGGGCGCATGGCCAGGCCGACGAGCAACGGCGTCGTCAGGATCAGGTAGCTGCCGGTCAGATTCCAATGGCCCAACGGATAGACCAAATAGCCCGGCATGTTCAGGGCCGGATCCTTACTCAGCCAAGGGGCAATCCAGGGCAGCAGGTGGGCACTGATGCAGACCAGGACGTTGCCGACACCGAGCAGGGTGGCCAGTGGCAGTACCGACCGATGCCAGCGGCACCAGTTCACCACCAGGTACAGCAGCAGGCCGTAGGCGCCGAGCAGGCCGAGGTTTTCCCAACTGCGCAAGGCATCGGATGCCGTCGCTGTGCTGGCGCCAGCCACCACTCCCAGGCCCATCAGGGCCCAGTCGACGCCCCCGCCCAGACTTTCCAGGGGGAGCTGCCGCCGGACCAGGACGGAGGCGCTGTAGATGATCAGGCCGATGACCATGCCACGCACGATGGCATACGGCCACGCATGCAGGAGCGCATGGGCCGAGCCGCCGTAAAGCAGCAGATAGAGGTAGCCGATGGCAAGGACCAGCCACGCTGTCGAGTTGGTCAGGCGCCAAGGCGCTGCTTCGGTTTCAGACGCCGTCATGCCCCCGTTATAGCACAGCCGGGGCTGCCTGGCCGGTGACGGTCATCGTCCGGCCAGGCGGGGACATGACAGGGGCGAACGCCGGCATTGAACGCAGGCCAAACGGACGACCCGCCCCGGCCGTATCGGCCGTGGCGGGTGGCATGGCGGTTAGTAGACCCGGTCCGGGTTGCGCTTTTCGAAATAGTCGATGGTCGCTTCGCCCAGGGTCTCCATGGCCTTGCGGGTGATGAAGGGCTTGGCCACCCAACCGAGTACCGGGACAAGGCCGACGGTCTCGGCCAAGGCAGTCAGGGCGAAGTGTTTGCCGGCGATCGGGAGCAGTGCTTTGACGTCCTCGAGCATGCCCTGCGGGTCGATGCGGTCGTTATAGAACTCGGTGGTCTTGGAAACGAACACCGCTTCCAGAGCCGTCAGTGCGAGGGTGGCGCTGCCCGGGATGGGCAGCAGTCCGGCAACGGTACCGGTCATCAGAGCCGTGCGGAGCTGGTCCCGCGCCAAATCACGTGCAAAGTCGCCCATGGATCGATCGTCCTCCCAAGCCGCTGTGTAGCCGTGTGTCGATGTCCACCCAGTGTACTCGCGGTCGGTGGCACCGGCGTGGGGACAATCAGGTGGGTGTGGTGTCGAGTACCGGTTGACTGGTGAGGGGGATGTCGCTGAGCTCCCGGGTCTGCCGTCGGCAATCGCCCGGTGCAGGGCGATCAGACAGGGGGCGGACAGGGGCTCCAGCATGGCGTCCTCCTTGGCATGGGGCGGGCGAATCAGGCGAGAGCCGGCTTGTGGGCCGGCATCTGAAATCTGTACCCGCCGTAGGGGCCTGTTCATCCGAATGGAGCCAAACCCGCCCGCCACGCTCGATTGGCGATGGTCTGAGGGGTCGGCTATACTGCAGCGCACGGTCAATGCCTGAATATATAAGGATGCCACGATGGATGCCAATGACTTCCGAACCATGGGTGAATGCGACTTTGGCACCGTCTGGCAGGTTGAGAGCGAGGGCAAGGTGGTGGTCAATGCGTACCAGGCCGCCCTTTATTTCAGCATCCCCGACTTCTTCAAATTCGCCAAAATGATCAGCGCGGCGGCCCAGAATCTCAGCGGCGGCCCTGCTCCTCAGCCGACCAAGCCCACTAGCGCCACAAACATTGCCAACATCAGGCAGTTCCGATCGCGTCGTGACGACGAATGAGGAGGCTCTATGGCGGCGAACAACACCTTGATGATCATCGGCCGGGTCGGCAAGGATCCTGAGACCCGGTACTTCGAAAACGGCCGGGCGGTCAGCAAGTTTTCCCTGGCGGTGAATCGACCGGTCAAGGACAAACAGGGCAACGAGATGACGGACTGGTTCAGTGTCGACATCTGGGGCAAGCAGGCCGAGCTGGCCAGCGAACTGATCCGCAAAGGCATGCTGATCAGTGTTTCCGGTGCCTGCCACGTCGACGAGTGGACCGATCCCCAGGGGGTCAAGCAGAAAATGGTGAAAGTGGCAGCCGACAGCTTCCAGTTACTGGAATCACGGGCCGTCAGCGAAAGCCGGGATGCCGGTGAACGGGTGCCTGCCCTGGCTGGTTCCCGCAGCACAGTCCCCAACGATGAGTTGGGCGGCGACCTGATTCATGAAGACGATATTCCACCGTTCTAACGATCGCCGCCATTCTCTTTAGGCCACGCTGACAAACAACAAGGGCGCCCCGGATGGGGCGCCCTTTGTCTTTAGAAAACCAGAGCTAAACAGAAACGCAGTCCAATTGAAGCAAAAATCTTGGCTCCCCCAGCGCGGAGGACCTCAAGGTGGGGGGCCGAACGCACCATTTGGCACTCAGCCAATGCGTTTTTGCTTAGTTGACCGACGGTGTACACACATGGCAGGGCTCGAGGCCATGTTCGTGGGCATCCTGCCGACTGCGGAACGAGACCAGCTGACCTTTGGCGTGCTTCACGAAGCCGCATTCCGGGTTGTGGTAACGCTTGCTCTTGTTCAAGCCGACGACCGGCGGCAGCTCTACTTCAGCCATCGTCCGCTTCGGGGCTGCCGGCACTGCGGAGACGGGGGCGGGAGCCGGTGGCCGCAACCAGTGCCACACCCGCAACTTCACCTGCTCCAGCATCTGTGTCCACGCCATTTCACATCTCCTGGCCATGCCAACCACATCGGGCATCACAGGCATCCTAAGCGCGTCATGCTGCGGGATGCGGTGATGTCTGACACGCAGTCGCTTGCTTTCCCCGGTTTGCCCTCAGACGGCGCTCGGCATGATCCGGAAAACCGCCAGCGCCAGGGATCGGATCGTCAGGCGCACACCCCAAACGGGTGATGGCGGCACCGTGCAGACACGGTACCGCCATCAGACCCGCTCTTAGTTTGCCAGGTCCTTCACGTCAGTCAGCCAGGCCGGACGGTCAGCACGCCAGGTGTCCTTGAAGGCTGACCATTGGGTCGAGCCTTCAAGCACCATCTCGGCTGCGGGCCGGTGGTTCAGGGTGTCCCAGATGCGGGACGGTTCCTGACGACAGGCTCTGGCAGCTATTAGGAAGGGTTCGGCCTGTAGGTGGGGTGCCCTATACCACCAGCCCTTACCCCGATGTGGAGGTCGTTGGCGAAAATGCCCTCGACTTCGGGTGGTGGGGTGGGGGTGAAGATGGCATGGGCCGGAATGGCGCTGGGCCAGATGCGGCGGGAGCCGGGCTCAGGCAAACGGACGGCGCCTTCGGCACCGGACCAGTCACTGCCAAACGGGGTCGCAAATGAATAGACCATGGACGACGAACCTCCTGAAGTGTCGTCTCGGTCGTCACGGCGTTGGGCCGACCGTCTGGGGATTGGCTACCAGTGCCGCGGCATAACGGTAGCAAACTTGGGTATTCTGCCAGGCCGGTCCCGGTCTCGGCTGGTGCAGTCGTCACAATCACGGGCGCTTGCCTAGTGCAACGGGATAACCTTGCTTCACCCACTCGTTATAGCCGCCCTTGAGGACGAGCAATTGGGTGAAGCCGTTCTGGAAGAGGGTAAGTGCCGCACGGGCACTTGAATGTTCCGACACTCAAGAGCAGTAGAGGGCGACTGTGACCCCCTGTGGGACCTGGCCCAGATGGTCGATCAGGTTGTAGCCCGGGACGTTGATCGCCCCGGCGATGTGGCCCATCTCGTACATTTCGACGGACCGGACGTCCACGATGACGATGCGGCTGCCGGACACGGCCATGGCTGCCCTGAGGCCGGCCGGATCGATCAGTGTCGGATCATAGGCTGGTGGTTGCTCCAAGGCGAAAGCCGGCGGCAGGTTCGCACTGACGGGCTGATCACCGGCCATGGCGGCCGAAGCCGAGCCGACCATCAGGATCAGGCCGACAACGTGCCAGCCCCAGCGGCGCCGGGGGGCCGAGGCGGTGTGGTTCATCAAAGGCCAGCGCATCGTGATTACCTGCTAAATCGTCCGGGAGAACATGGGAGCCGTGGCACCGGTATCCAGATAGGCGTCAAACGTCATGGCAATGTTCCGGACGAGCAGGCGACCCATGGGATTGACCACCAGGCGTCCTCCGTCCCAACTGGCCAAGCCGTCGGCGACCATTGGTGCCAAGCCCTCTTTCACCCCGGGAAAGACGGTGTCGAACTGATCGCCATAATCGTGCAAGATCGTGTCCGTGTCCAGTTCGAAGTCACACATCAGGCGATTGATGACATGGCGGCGGATCTGATCGGCCCGGGTCAGCCGGACCCCGCGGACGATCGGCCATTGGCCGGCCATCACCGCATCGGTGTAGGGCACCATCTCTTTTTCGTTCTGGCAATAGACGTCAAGGGTTTGACTGATGCCGCTCATCCCCATGGCCAGCAGGTCGGAGCCCGCATGGGTCGTGTAGCCCTGGAAGTTGCGGTACAGAGTCTTGTTCCGCTGGGCGACCGCCATCTCGTCGTCGGGCTTGGCGAAGTGGTCCATGCCGATGAAGGCGTAGCCGCCCTCGGTGAGGGCGTCACCGACGATTTCCAGCATGGTCAGCTTGTCGGCGGGGCTGGGCAGGTCGGCGTCGCGGATGACCGCCATGTGGCGCTTCAGGTTGGGCAGGTGGGCATAGTTGAACACGGCGAAGCGGTCCGGGCTGAAGCGCAGGGCTGTTTCCACCGTCCGCCGCACCGTTTCCGGCGTCTGGCAGGGCAGACCGTACATCAGGTCGAGGTTGATGCTGGCAAAGCCCAGCTCCCGGCACCAGTCGTAGGCCTGGCGGGTGAGGGTTTCAGGCTGGATGCGGTTCACAGCCCGTTGCACGGCGGGCTCGAAGTCCTGCACGCCCATGCTGATCCGGTTGAACCCGGTGTCCCGCAGGGCGGCCAGATGCGCCTTGCTGAGCCGGCGGGGGTCGATCTCACACCCGATCTCGGCGTTCTCGGCAAAGGTGAACCGGTCATGGACGGCTCCCATCAGCCGCCGGATCTCGTCCGGGGCGAGGAACGTCGGTGTGCCGCCACCCCAATGGAGCTGGACCACCGGCCGACTGCGGTCGACGATCGCCGCGTACCGGTCGAGTTCCCGGGTCAGCACGTCGATGTAAGGCGCCGAGCGGTCATGCCGCTTGGTGGCAATCATCGTGCAGCCGCAGAAGAAGCACTGGGTCTCGCAAAAGGGGATATGGCAATACAGCGAAAGCGGGGCACCGCGCTCATTGGTCGCCTCCAACTCCGTCTGCCACTCGCCGGGACCGAAGGCCGGCGTGAAATGCGGGGCCGTCGGATAGCTGGTGTAGCGGGGACCGGGCCTGTCGTAACGCTGGATCAGGGCCCGGTCGAACGTGAAGCGCTGACTCATCGGGCGACTTCCGCATGGGTGTGAAACGTGCCGCTGAGTTCTTGCGTGGCCGTGATGAAGGCCTGGGCGTTGGCCACAGGGACCGTGGGCGTGATGCCGTGGCCAAGGTTCATCACGTGGCCGCTGCCGGGGCCGTAGGAGAGCAGGATGTCCTGCACCTCCCGCTGGATCGTGGCGGGATTCGACAGCAGGACGCCAGGGTCCATGTTTCCCTGCAGGGCCACCCGGTCGCCGACCCGGGCCCGGGCGGCCCCGATGGGGATCGTCCAGTCGAGGCCGAGGACGCCGGCGCCCGTGTCGGCCAATTCTTCCAGCCACTGGCCGCCGCCTTTGACGAAGAGAATGACGGGGACATCGCCCTTGTTCAGCGAGCCGATCAGCCGGCGCAGGTAGGGCAGGGAAAAGGCCCGGAAGGCCGGGGTGGACAGCAGGCCCCCCCAGGTGTCGAAGATCTGCAGGGCCTGGGCCCCGGCGGCGACTTGGGCGTTCAGATAGAGAGTCAGCGACTCCGTCACCTGGTCGAGCAGGTGGTGCAGCAGGTCGGGTTGGGTGTAGAGCATGGTCTTGGCATGGCCGAAGTCCCGTGAACCGCTGCCTTCGATCATGTAGGCGGCGAGGGTCCAGGGGGCGCCGCAAAAACCGATCAACGGCACGGAGCCGGCGAGCCGGTCCTTGACCCGGACGATCGTGTCCATCACATAGTCCAGATCGGTGTTCGGATCGGGTAGCGTCAGTTTGGCGATGGCGGCGGCGTCCCGGAGCGGGTCGGGGAAAATCGGGCCCCGGCCCTCTTCGAAGCGCAGGGACATGCCCATCGCCTGGGGCACGACGAGGATGTCCGAAAAGAGGATCGCCGCATCGACACCCAGCCGGTCGATGGGCTGCAGGGTCACTTCCGTGGCCAGGGCGGGATTTTGGCAGAGGCTGAGAAAGTCGCCGGCCTTGGCCCGGATCGCCTGGTACTCCGGCAGATAGCGGCCGGCCTGGCGCATCATCCACACGGGCGTACGGGAAATGGGTTGACGCTTGCAGGCACGTAAAAAGAGATCGTTCATGCTGTTCGAACCGTTGGCCTTCCTGATGTTGCATTGCCGCCAGCGTCGTCGTTACGCCGGCCACAGGACCATTGTCCCCGATTTCGGCGCCATTGAAAGGTCTGCGGGATCGGAGCGGCGTCAGGCGGGCCTGCTGGCGGACCCGCAATTAAGGTGCGGGGCAAACTGCCGTAGGGGGAAATATGGACGTTCTCATCCGACAAATGCGGGTGATGGACCGTTGGTGCCAGGAGGGCCAGAGATGATTGTCGACGAGCCGCAGACCAGCCTGTCCCTCCCTGACCGGTCGACCCCACGGGTCTTCTCCGTGCGACTGCACACCGGCGAACGGCCCCAGTGGCTGCACCGACTGCGTGCCCGGGCAGAGCGGGGCCTGTGGTGGCTGTCCGTCTTTGCCTGCGCCGCCTTGGTGGAGTGGGTCGCCATCAGTGTCCTGAGCGTCCCGGCCTAGCCCGTCGATGCCTACGGCAAGGCCCTCGCTGCCAATTCGGCATTGATCGCTTGCAAGAGATCACTGAGGCGGTAAAAACGGTTCTCATACGTGCTCAAAGCAAACATCCCGTGCCGGGCCACGTCGCTCGTCCGCAACGATCGCCCGAACCTTTTGCGCAGATAGAGCAATTCTTCCAAAAGCCGCTGGTCCGGGATGTGGAACGTATGGAAGTATTTGTCGCGGGCAAACGTCCGGGTCAGCCATTCGATCAACGTCGCATCAGCGCCATGTTCGGCTTCGAGGCGCTGACGGGCCCGGTCGGGTTTGAGGTAGCCGATCTGGATCAAGGCGGTGCGGTTGCGGGCCCAGACGGCCATCAGGTCGACGGCGTCCCCGTGCTTTGCCTCGTTACCGTCGCCATGTCGCCGCTCGAACGTCTCACCCGGTTCGTGCTCGTGGGCACGCAGGTGACACGTCGCGCACAGGATGACCAGATTGTCCAGCGTGTCATTGCCGCCATGCGACGCATCCCGCATCCAGTGGACGTCCAAAGGCTTCGGTTGAGCACAACCTTGGCACTGTCCACCGTAGAGGAACGTTGCCTGTGCGGCAAGCCGGCTGACGCATGCGCCTACCATGGCTCGTTTCCCCCCGACCACAGGATGGCCCGGTCCGGTCCGATCCGCAAGAACGGCGGGAGACGCCTCGCCGATAGTCCGGGGGCCCTTCAATCAGTGCCCGGCCCACCCTCAGGGCAGAATCCGGCAGTCTCGCAACCGAGTCGGTCGTGCTCCCGGGGGGCGGCAGCAGGGTGGGCGCACCTCCGGCTGAACAGGCCCTTGGCTATCCCGGTTGTATTACGGGGGGCCCAAGCACCTCGGCGGCCAGGCGCCAGAATTGTCCGGCTGGCAGCAGACCGCCCTGGATGCGGACCAGATCGTCACACCACGGCTGATGTTGGCCCAGCCGTTCCAGGAGCCGGCGAGCCAGCCAGGGGTGCCGGGTCAGGTGGGCCACGTCGGCGGCAAACCGCCGCTGGGCCTCGAAGCGGCTCTGCAGGATGGCGTCATAGGGCGCCAGAGCCCGGCGATCCAACGGGTTCGGCAGGCTCTGATCGGGCAAACCGAGGCACGATGTCGGGCAGACTCGCATGGACCCGTCACGATGGCACTGGCCAACCTGACCAAAATTCGCGAGGCCGTCCGGCGGCGTGCCGATGGTGCGACACTGAGCTGGTGCTGGTTTCAAACCGGCGCCAGAGCCGGGTCTGCGGCTTGAATTCTGCGCCCGGCCGGGGTGCAGGCGCGCGAAATGGGGCGATTCGGGCT
>JACMPN010000009.1 GCA_014377495.1 Candidatus Sericytochromatia bacterium | reverse complement strand
CTCGGATCATACCCAGACCGGACGGACTTCACACCGATCGTTGGTCCAGTTCCACCAGTGCACCGGTCAAAGGCCCCAAGCCGGCAGGCCCTCTCGCTCTTTGGCGCGCCCCAGGGGACAATGGGAGGACAAGTCCTGCGCCTGGCCCGGACGCATGTGGACGCACGCCGAAAGCACGCACTTAATGTCTGACGCCACCTTGATTGTCACCCGTTGGCTCGCCGCATACCACGCCACGGATTGGCATACACTCTGGACCCTGTCGGCGCCGGATGCCCTGACGATGATCGGGCCGCAGGTCCTGCCCAAGCACGTTATCGCCATCACCAAATACGTCGAAGTGATGGACTCCATTGTCAATGCCCAGGACGGAAAACCCGTGCCTGATTTCGAGATCCTGGATGTCCAGGCGGTTGAAGTGGCCGGGGGCACAGTGGCCCTCGTGCGGGCCCGGGAGCGGCACGATGGGGTGTCCTGTGTCCTGGCCTTTGAAATGGGTGCGGAAGGCCTGGTGCGTGGGGTAACGGTCGATCCACCCAGTGCCGAGCGGGCGGCGGTCCAGGCCGCAGCCGACCTGGCCCAGATGCCCCGTCCCACCACGCGTACGGAGGCCTTCCGGACGGTGCTCGACCATGCGTATGCCCGCCGTCACCGGGGAATCGACCGGCCGTTGCGTAGCCTGCCCGAAGCCCGTTTTACCTGTCAGGGCCGGGGAGAGTGCTGCAGAGTCGGCTTGTGGAACATCGCCGTCAGCGACAACCAGCGGCTGCCTTTGAGCCGCATGACAACGCTGGCCAATATCACCCCGTTCACTTTGCATACGCCCGCCGGTGCCCCGACATTTGCCGATCCCGAGGCGGCCACAGAACGCCATAAACTGGCCACCGGCATCTGGCCGGACTGCCATCAGATGGCCGACGACGGCAACTGCGGGTTGCACGGGGCGCTGGGTTGGCAGCCGATTTCCGTCTGTCAGCTGTATCCCGTCCACCCGATCCCGACACCGGACGGTTACGACGTGACCGCTGCCTATTCCTGTCTGACCGTCTGTCTGAACCAGGGGCTGACGCTGGCGGAACAGACGGACAACCTGCGGGGCCGCATCTGGCCCTTTCAGTTCCGCATGGCGGAAGTGCCGGAGCTGTTGTCACGCACCATGGGCACAGATGCGGATCTTCCCTGGCAGGTATACCGCCAGTGGGAAGCGGAAATGCTCGAGTCTCTCTGGCAACGGGATGCACATGGCCTGCCGGACCTCAGCCATGGGAGCCGGATTTTGCTCGGTAGAGCCGGACCCGGCCTGTCCCGGCGGGCCTTGGACATCGACGACCTGTTTCAACGGATCACCAAGCCCGGCATCCCGGAGGGTGGCTGGCGGGAAGGGTGGTGCGGCGGCGGGTCGTGGGAGGCGTGGCTGGCGATCCGCCACAAGCCGATCACCGTCGTGGACGAGGGGGATCTCGTCGCCCGCTTCCTCAGGGCCCAACTGTTTCGCAAGCACGGTCTGATCGAGGGTGAGACGGGTGTGGCCTTCCCGTGGGGGATGACCGTCCTCATATCCGCCATGGTCAAAGCCGACGCCCGCTTTCGCGCCTGGCGGGGTGATCGGGACCGGACGACCCAGGAGGATCTGATCGGAGCCGTGCGGTCCGTCGAACAGGTCATTCTCCATGACAAATTTCCGGAATGGCTGGCGACGCTGCCCGATTCGCCTGTCGAGTCGCCCATGTCCTGGCAGGCCTGCCAGGCGGTTTAGGAGATACGGACATGGATGCGCTGGAACTGGTCGCCACATGGCTGCATGCCGTGGATCAAACCGACTGGCAGACCGTCTGGGAGTGCCACGCGCCCGAGTCCCTTATCCTGGCAGGCCCGCAGGTGATCCCGCGCCACAATGTCGATCCGGCTTTGTTCGTCGAGTATCAGCAGGCGGGGGCTGCGCAGACCGATGCCGGACGGCGCTGGCGCTTTCGCCCGGTGGGACAGGACCTGGTCCCGGTGCCTGACGGGGTGGTGGTCACCGTCCAACTGGCAGAAACCGTTTCCGGCCTGACGTTTACGGCGGCATTTGTCGTGTCCCGGTCGGGGATCCTGGGCATCGCCGTGGACCTGCCGGATCCAGCCCGTGCCATGGCCGAGGCGCTGGGCGATCTCGCTCAGGTCCCGGCCCCGAGCGACTGGAGCCAGATGTCGCTGACGGCGTTGCACCATGGTTTCGAGCGTCGGCATATCGGGCTGCAGGCGGCGCTGCGGGCGCTACCGTCAGCCCGGTTCACGTGCCGGAGCCGTGGCGAGTGCTGCCATGTCGGCAAATGGGGGGCCCGGATCAGCGATAACGAATGGCAGGCGGCCAGCCACTTGGCGGCTGCCTTGGGCCTGCCTGCGCTCGCATTGAAGACACCGGCGGAACCACCGGCCTTCCCGTCGCCGGTGGCGTTGGATTTGCGGCACTGTCTGGCCGGCGGGGCCACGACTGCCTGTACGGCCCTCGGCGAGGACCGGCGCTGCCAGGTCCATGCCGGGCTGGGCTGGCAACCGATCCCGGTCTGCAGTACGTACCCGATCATCGGCATCTGGACGCCGGACGGGATCGACGTGACCGCTTATTTTTCTTGCAGGACGGTCTGTGAAAACGACGGAGCCCCGTTGCACGAGCAGTCGGATGACTTTCGGGCCCGGTTCTGGCCGATGCAGCACCGGTTACCCCGCATCCCCCCGACGCTGACGGTTGTCTCCGGGCATGCCGAGACGCTCCCGTGGGCCGACTATCGGCAACTCGAGGCGGCATTGCTCGATGTGCTGGCTCGCTTGCCGACGGCAGGACCCGGAGTCTTATCAGAGGGCACGGCCCTGATGGCCGGCATGCAGGTCCGCCACGTGACGGGCGACATCACCCTGGATGGCCTGCTCATGCCGATCCTGGGGGACAAGCCGGCGGATGTGCTCTGGAAAGGTGGCTGGATGGGCGGGCGGGCGCGTCAGGCCTGGACCCTGGTGCGCAGCCAGTTCGTCCGTTTCCAGTCCGATCACGCCATGATCAGCCGTTACCTGCAGTCGGTGTATTTCCGCAAACCAGGATTGCCGGAGTCGGGTATCGGTTTCGCCTGGGGGACGACGCTCCTCGCCTACCGGATGATCGTCGAGGATGCCCGGTTCCGGGCCTGGCGGGCCGGGCGGTCCGAGACGCTGCCGGAGGACGTGCTGTCCGCCATACGGGCGACCGAAGCGTTGGTGGGACATGCCGGTCTGAGTGGCGCCTTGGGCGAGTTGCCTGATCACCCGTTGGAATCGCCCGACGTCTGGGCGGTGATCCTGCAGGGGCTTGACAGGAAATAAAGCGCAGGAACCGCTTGCCTGCGCAGACTTAGAATTCGGCGCAGGCGACCGGCACATGCCGGCCGGGACCCCGGTACCAGACGGTGCCGTCCACATCGGCATCCAGCAAATCCCCCAGCCGGGCGCCGCTGACCCGGTCGAATTTGGCCGGCAGGGCGCCTTGCCGGACCCGGATGCCGACCGTCCCTTCGGGGGTGTGGAAGAGGTGATCCGGCGAAATCGTCTCACCGGGTGGCGTGTTCCACTGGACGACAAGGCCGTCCTCGGTAGCCGAAAGCAGACGGGCAACGTAGGGAAAGTCCGCCACGACGACTGGGCCGGTGATGGGGCCGAACTTGACGAAATACTGGCCGTCGTCGGCCCGCTGCAAATGGTCTTTGAACATCGCCAGGCCCTTGGGGTGGATCAGCGGCAGACCGTTGTAGGTCCAGATGCCGTCCCGGTCGATGGCCAGCGTGTAGGGCTCTTTCTCGATGGATTTGTGCCCATTCGGCGACGTGCCGTTGCCGTTTTGCATTCTGAAGTCTCCCGCACGACCGCTGTCCGAGCCCGACGTCCTGTTTAGGACCAAGCGCATGCCATTCTGCGTCACGGGCACAGTGTAAGTCGAAATGCCCGGAAGACAGCGGCAGAGGTGTAGGAAAGGCTTGCGGAAGATCCCGGTGTCTTCGCAAAAAGGGCGTGACTGGAAGCTGCTTCCAGTCACACCCTTGGGCAATCGCCCTACACGAGTGCCGCGGCCCGATCGATCCGGGCCCGGGCCCACTGGGAATCGACGGGGACCCGTTTGATGGCCTCGGCCACATGAAGCACATAAGCGAAGGCCATATACTGTTTGACCCGGTTGAACGGTTCCGTCCCACCATGCCGGCGGTACTCCGAACTGAACGTCTCCAGCAGCCGGTCCATGGCACCTTGAGACGCCGGAACACCCTGGACCTGCAGGACCGCCTGTTCAATGGCGGCACAGGTCATGCCCAGATCGGCGGCGGGATCACCGAGTCCCGTTTTGGTGAAATTCACTGGTGCGAGGACCTCGTTGTGAAAATGAATCTGGTCGAGGTGCACGGCCCCGAGGGTGGGCAGTAGCGGATTGGGCGTCATCGCCAGGCTGCGGTGGAGACTGTCGGCAATTGCCGTGATCTGTTGCCGGTGCTGCGGCAGGCGGCTGGCGATGATCCCATGGGCATCGTGCAATTCCTGACGCAGATCGCTGTCCAGGCGGATGGGTAGGGCTTCACAGCCCTGTTGGGTATCGTGCAGCTTGGCCAGCCACCGGGCCAGGGTCCGGATACCCGCCGTCAGCTGGCTTTCCCGCCGGTCCCGCATCAGGTCCAGCAGGGTCGGGCCTTCGGGGAGGCATTGGACGAAGAGTCCCCGCTCGGGCACAAAGCCCAGGGGCATGCCCATGCTGAGCGTGTCGCTGCAGCAGAAGATGCGGGCCCACAACTCCCGGGCAGAGCGGAACACCGTTTCACTGGCGTCCCCGATGGCCCGGACAATAATGGTTTTACGCACCGGCTCACGGGTAACCTGGTGACGCAGAGTGAGGTGGACCCGGTAATTGGGATCGTTCCAGGGCGCTTCGCTGGCCGCCACGATCTCCAGGAAACCGAGATCCGGGAAACGCTGGTGTTCGAGTAAGCGGCAAAAAGCCGCGGCGTTGAGCGGGGCAGGCGCTTCTACAGTGCGCCCGCCGAGCGGATCGGCGCGCATTCGGTCCTACTTCTTGTCATCAAAAAGGGGTGGGACGGGTCTGGCCGGGCGACCGAGCCCAACAGCGGGGTTGCGCTGGCAACAACCGCCGCCGGTCGTCAGTTTTTCGCCAAGTCGGCAAGTGCCGCTTGGAAACTCGCCGGGGTCATGGCCGCGGTGACCTGCTGAATGCTGGTCCGGGCCTGCCGGGCGACAGACTCGACCCCCCGGGGGTCGTGGGCGTAAGTTGCGAGCAACAGGCCCGTCAGAACACAGTAAAAGAAGGCCTTGGTGTCGTGCATGGTCCGCCGCGACGAGTGCGGAGCGACGGGACGCATTTGATTGGCACGCAGAATGGGCGCATTGACGCGCATGAATTACCTCGCTTTTTTTACATTAGGGGGGCTAATGGCAACCCGGCTAACTCATCCGCACTGTCTGTGGCGGTCGGCGCCCTGTGTCGGGCGGCGGGATGAGTCCCGTGGCTTTGCGTCCCCGCCTCACGACGGGTTTGCGATTGACCGATGGTCACTGTGACCGGCACCTCTTTTTGAGTGTGACCGGCATCTCGGTGCCGGTGTGGCCTGGGTCACACTGTCGTGTCATCAGGCTCTTGGGGCGATCATAGGTGACAGCAGGGGATCCGGTCAAGCCCTTTATTTGACCCCCGTGCAACGCCGCAAACCCAGCGAATTCAAGGTGATACCCAATTCAGGCGATTGTTAAACGTCGATTCTGCGATTTGCTCCGAGGCGCGTGCAGCCTCTGGTGGTGCGGGTTATGGTGGCGAGCGGGCATGGGCGGGGCAATGCCGCACTGGTAGGCAAATACGATCAAGCGTTGATCGCGTCAGCGTTTGCCCTTTGCCTCGATCTCGGCCAGCACGCGGTAATCGGCGTCGGTGGCTTTGACAAAGCCGGAAAAGGATAGTGCCCCGACCGCTTTGCGGCCTTCCGGCGTGTCACCCATGTGGATCAGGGCATCCTGCAGGGCGGCACGGATGGACGGCGGCAGGCCGCTGCGGGTGACGATACCTTCGCCCGGAATCGGCGGGCTGGCGGCGAGGATCTGCAGTTGCCGGCGCTGGGCCGGATCGGTGAGCAGGCGGCTGAGACCGGACGTCTCGCCCTGCGGGTCGTTGGACCAGGTGGCGCCGGCATCCACCTTGCGGTTGAGAACGGAGAGGATCACGGCGTCGTGGGCCCCGGCGAACAGCAACTGCTTCATGTCCCGCTCGGGGACGATCCCGGCCATGCGCAGCAGGTAGCGGGGAAACAGGTGGCCCGAGGCGCTGTTGATGTCCACGAAGGCGAAACTGCGGTTTTTGAGGTCGCTGAGCTTGTGGATCCCCGTGTCGCGCCGGGCGAAGATCAAGGAGTAGTAGTTGGGTTTTTTGCCGTTGATCGTGCGGGCGATGACCACGCCTCTGCCTTCGCGGGCGGCCATCAGGGTGGCCTTGGGGCCGAGCAGGGCGACATCCAGCCGCTGATGCCGCAACGCCTCGACGGGGGCGGCATAGTCACTGGCGGTCTGGGTGACGATGCGCATGTGCAGCTTGGCGCTGAGGTAGGCGACGAACGGCTCGGCTTTGACGAGGAGGGTCTTCGCATCCTCAGCCGGCGTGAAGCCCAGGACGAGGGTCGGGGGCTCGGGCGCTCGGAAAGCGGACAACAGCAGGACGAGGGCAAGCAAACGGTGCATGAGCCCAGTCTATCACGTCTTTACGGCCACCCTGGTTTGCCGTCCGGCGGCGCCAGGGTGGGGGTTGCCGGTCGTGCTAGCATGTGAAAAGGTTTGCATACCCCTTCCTGCGCTTTGCGGGAGCTGTGCGGCAGTGGCTGCCTGATTTCCAGGAGCAGGGGCCGGGTGGTCGGCCGTCACTTTCGGTGGCGGCTGCAGGCCACCTGTGATGTCCATAGCAGGCGGGTCGGCACGGAATGGGTAAGCTGGTCCCCCTGCTGCAGATGCCGTCTTTTGATGCTGTCGACCAGCACCAGCGTTGTTGGAGGTCGTACTTGAAGAGAACCCTGATCTACCTGCTCATGGGCTTGGGCGTCGCCATATTCGTCTCAGTGACGGGTCTCGTCTGGAGTGTGCCTCAACGGGTGGAGCTCAGTCTCTACAACCAGCGCATGGAGACTTTGGGTGCCCGCGTCCCGAACAAACAGATTGTCATCATCGACATCGATGAGGCGTCGATGGACCGGGTCGGGACCTGGCCCTGGCGGCGTTCGGTCCATGCCGACCTGCTGCACAAACTGCGCGGCTGGGGCGCCAAGGTCATCGCCTATGACGTCTATTTCTTAAAAGAATCACCGTTCCCCGAGGACGATGCCCGGCACGCCGCCGAAATCAAGGAGGCCAAGGACGTCGTCATCGCCAGCATGTTCTCGGACCAGTACACGACCAAGTTGGGCGAAGACGACAGCCCTTCCACACCGACGTTGATCACGCCCCTGGCGATGCTCGGCGGACTGCCTGCCTATGTGAACTATTCCCACGACATGGATGCGCAGATCCGCCGTTCCAACGGGCTGCAGCGCCAAGGTGCCAACAGTTTCGCCTACCAGGTCGTCAAGCTCTGGCAGCCTGAACGCGCCCCGGCCCTGGAGGCCCGTTACGGCCTGGATCAGTACCTGCTGCATTTCTCCGGACCGCCGCAGTCCTATGTGACCGTCTCGTACACGAACGTGCTCAATGAGGTGCTCGACCCCCGGGCCGATCCCCGCCTGAACGAATTGATCGAGGTGCCTGCCGGCGTCAATCCGGAAAAATTCACTTACAAGGATCTGTTCAAGGACAAGATCGTCCTGATCGGCTCGTCGGCCGGCAGCCTGCATGACGTCTTTGCCACGCCCTTTGTCGGGTCCGGCGATTCGGCCAAGGTCCGTAACATGGCCGGCGTCGAAATCCACGCTAATCACATCGACACCCTGCTTCGGGGTGACGAGTACGTTGATGCCCCTGGCTGGCAGAACATCGCCGTCACGATCGTCGTTTCCCTGCTTTTCGCCAGTCTGATCGGCTTGGTCGGTCCGTTGACGGGTCTCCTGGCCGCCGTCACGATCGGCATCGCCTACCTGACGCTCAATGGCCTCATTTTCAGCACGCAGCATTACTGGCTCAATCTCTTCGATCCACTGGTGGCCCTCGGTGTGGACTACGGCGTCCTCTTTGCCTACCGGTTCTTCGTCGAGGAGCGGGAAAAGCGCCGGGTGCGCGGCACGCTGAACCGCTATGTCTCGCCCAAGGCGGTCACCGAGCTGCTCAAGGACGAAAGCGCCATGCCGTCGCTGCGGTCCCAGCGTCGGTTGGTGACGATTCTCTTTTCGGACATCGCCGGCTTTACGACCATGTCCGAGCAAATGCCCGTCGACGAGGTGGAACGCATCCTCAACGAGTACCTGACGGCGATGACCCAAATTGTCTTCGACAACGACGGCACTCTGGACAAGTACATCGGGGACGCCGTGATGGCCGTCTGGGGCAACGTCGGTTCGACCGATCCCGCCGGCAACGCCCTGCGGGCCTCCAAGACGGCGATCGAGATGCAGGAAAAACTGTCCGAGCTGCGCCAGAAGTGGTTGAGCGAAGGCATGGTCCCCCTGCAGGTCCGCATCGGCCTGAACACGGGTGAGGCCCTCTGCGGCAACTTTGGCTCACCCCTGAAGATGGACTTCACGGTCATCGGCGACACGGTCAATACGGCTGCCCGATTGGAAGGCCTGAACAAGGACATGAACACAAACATCATGATCAGCCACTCGACCTACGAGCTGGTCAAGGACCACACGACCACCCGGTATCTGGGCCCCATTTCCGCCAAGGGCAAGGCCGAAAAAATCCTCGTGTACGAGTTGTCCGGCTGGCGTGGCGGTGATTCCGACGTCTTCGGTGCCAAGACCCAGGTCACCGGCCAAGACGGCACGATGATCGGCCGCCGCCTGACCAAGATGGGCTCGACCATTTTCGGCTCGGGAACACGGACCGGCTCGCAGACGCTGTTCGGCAACCGGCCGCCTTCCGACCACGCCAAGACCCAGACCGGGCAGACTGCCGCACCCGGGGCGGCGACCACGGTCGGCCAGGCCACCCAGGCCGGGGGGAAGACCCTGCCGGCAGGTCTGCGGGGGGACTTCGCCCGTACGCGAACGAACTCGGACGCCGTCAACCCGCCCGCTGATTTCGGGGCGACGAGCCCCGGGACGGAGGCCCTCCCCCCAGTTGGAAAACCACCGGAAGCGCAGGCTTAGTCCATGATCGCAACGCTTGGCAATTACCAGATCATCCGGGAGATCGGCCGGGGCGGCATGGGCGTGGTCTACGAAGCCCTCGACAGTCGACTCGACCGCCGGGTGGCCATCAAGACCATCGATCTGCCCCACGACGACTCCGTGTCGCCCGAGGCGTACGAGGAATTGGTCGCCCGCTTTCAGACGGAAGCAAAGGCCATCGCCAAGCTCAGTCATCCCAACATCGTCACGATCTACGACTACGGTCAGACTGAAGACGGTCGTCAGTACATGGTGCAGGAGCTGTTGCAGGGGCGCAGCCTGGCCCAGATGCTGCAGACCTATGCGCCGCTGCCCATCGATCTGGTGATCAAGGCCAGCATCCAGGCCTGTCAGGCCCTGGATTACGCCCATGACGCCGGGATCATCCACCGGGACGTCAAGCCCGGCAACATGATCCTCTTGGATATCGGCACGCTGAAGCTGATGGACTTCGGTATTGCCCGTCTGGAGACGGGCAGCGCCGGCATGACCAAAGCGGGCAACATCCTGGGTTCGCTGCTCTACATCTCCCCGGAGCAGCTGATCAATGCCGGCAAGGTGGACCGTCGGGCCGACATCTACAGCCTTGGTGTCAGCATCTACGAAATGCTGACGGGACGACTGCCGTATGGCGGCGACAACATCGGCGAGCTGGTCATGGCGATCATGCAGAGCGTGCCGGGGCGGCCCAGCCAGATCAACCCGCAGGTGCTCCAGCCCCTGGAGGACATCATCCTCCGGGCGATGTCCAAAGAAGCGGACAAGCGGTTCGCCCGGGCATCCGAGATGGCCCAGGCCTTAAACCAGCTTTCCGGCTTCGGTGGCGGCACAGGGCCGAGGGTGGGCGGGGCGACGCAGATCGGCGGGTCCTCGTCGATCGCCATGGCGGGCACGGAGGAGTGCGATCCGG
>JACMPN010000008.1 GCA_014377495.1 Candidatus Sericytochromatia bacterium | reverse complement strand
GAACAAATCACCGACGATCCCGTAGTCGGCGATCTTGAAAATCGGCGCATCCGGGTCGGTGTTGATGGCCACGATGCACTTGCTCGAGCTCATGCCGGCCATGTGCTGGATGCTGCCCGAGATGCCGCAGGCGATGTACAGGTTGGGGCTGACGACCTTGCCGGTCTGACCCACCTGTTTGCCGTGAGGCTGCCAACCGGCATCGACGGCCGCCCTAGAGGCACCGGTGGTGCCGCCGAGGTTTTTGGCCAATGCTTCGATTAGCGGGAAGTTCTCCGGACCCTTCATGCCCCGGCCGCCCGAGACGATGATCTCGGCTTCGGTGAGGTCGATGGTTTCGCCACCGCCGGCGAGGACTTCCAGGACCTTGGTGCGGCTCGCAGAACCACTGAAAGGCTTGCTCTCGACAGTCGCCTGCTTGCTGGCATCGGCACCCGGCAGCCCGAAGGCGTTCGGCCGGACACTGATGATCGCCGGGCCGGCATTGAAGGTCACCTGTGTGAAGGCCTTGCCGGCAAACACGGGATGGATCACCGACAGGCTGTCGCCGGCCACCTCGGCCCGCACACAGTCGGCGGCATAGGGGGCGTCGAGCTTGGCGGCCAGGATGGGCCCCAGCTCTCTGCCTGCCGTCGAGGCGGCCAGGAACACCGCAGCCGGTGCGCCCGCTTTGATCAGGTTCGCTGCTTCGGCCGCATAGGCCTCACCCGAGTAGCCGGCCAAAGTCGCATCGTCGATAACGAGGACCTTGTCGGCGCCGTAGGCGCCCAGGCTGGCAGCCTGGCTGGTCACACCGGAGCCGATGAGGATGGCGACCACTTCGCCGCCGCCGCTCAGCTCTTTGGCTTTGCCCAGCATTTCGTGGGTGACTTTTTTGAGTTGGCCATTGCGTTGTTCTGCAATGACCCAGATGGACATGCTCATTGCGTCTCCTAGTTGATCAGTTTGGCTTCTTCACGGAGCAAGCGCACCAGCTCCTGGGGGCTGGCGGGCTCGCCGGGCAGGATCTTACCGGCCGAGCGCGGCGGCGGCAGGGTCAACGCCTGCAGCACCACCTTGGGGGCCAGGTCGCCCAGGCCAATGTCGCCACGGGTGAGTTGCTTGATTTCTTTCTTCTTGGCTTTCATGATGCCTGTCAACGCCGGATAACGGGGCGTATTCAGCCCCTTCTGGGCGGTGAGCACCACAGGCAGCTGGACCTCGACGGACTCGGCGCCGCCTTCGATCTGCCGCTGCACCGTCGCCGTCTTGCCGTCAGCTGAAAGCTCCAGCTTGACGATGCCGGAGACGCACGGCCAACCGAGCAACTCGGCGACGGCCGGGCCGACACTGCCGGCTTCGGTATCGATGGCCTTGACCCCACAGAGGATCAGGTCGAAGTTTTCCGCCTTGGCGGCAGCCGCCAGGCATTTGGCCGTCGTCAGCGAGTCCGGATCGGACAGACCTTCGTCACTGATCAGGATGGCCCGTTCGGCCCCCATGGCCAGGCCCGTGCGCAGTGCTTCTTCGGTTTTGGCCGTGCCCAGGCTGAGCAGGACGACTTCGCCGCCGCCGGTCCGCTCATTGATTTGCAACGCCTCTTCGAGGGCAAATTCGTCGTATGGATTGACGATATAGTTGACACCGTCACGGTCATAGGACTTGGCGTCCGACGCGATCTTGATGCGCGTCTCCGTGTCGGGTACTCGCTTCAACAGAACCCCGATTTTCATTCGATTCCTCCTCGGTGAGGGTCAAGGCCGGATCCGCTCCCTTGCGGTGGGCCGCCTGGCTGAATCCCGCTCCTCATCCCGGTTGTGGCCCAAAGGCGGTTGGCCGGGATTTCGACGCAGCATAGCACCATTGATGCAGAGCGCCAACGGATAGGCTGCCATGTTCCGGCGTACCGGCACTGGCCTTCGTCTGGAACACGGTGGCGGCGCCCTGCGCGGGGATCGGCGCAGGTTCAGAACGCCTGCTGCTGTTTGGCAGAGGATCATGTTGGCTGCTATGCGGCCCAATGCCGGATCACCAGCACTGAGGTGTTGATTTCTGGCTTTGGCGCTGCGTCGGCAAGGCTGACGTTGGGGACAGGCGCAAAAAAACACCGCCCGGCGGACCGGGCGGTGTCGAACGTGGCGGTAAGCCTAGCCGAGCTTCGTGAAGGGATTCGCGAAAATCAGGATCAGGGCAACGACCAAGCCGTAGATGGTGATCGTTTCCATGAAGGCGAAGCCGATGAACATGTTCGGCCGGATCTTGTCTTCGGCTTCGGGCTGACGGGCGAGGCTCTCGAGCGCTTTGCTGGAAGCCATGCCCATGCCGATGCCAGGGCCGATGGCCGCAAGGCCGATGGCAATGCCGGCGCCGAGGACGGAGTTGGCGAGAACGGGAACGAGGGCGGCGTCGATGGCCATAGAGTATCTCTCTTTCGTCAATGAGGGTCAGGGGGAGTGCTTACACCGGTTAGTGAGCGGCTGCGAGGCCCTTGTCATGGTCGTGACCATGACCGTGGTCCTGCACGGCCGTGCCGATGTAAAACGCGGTCAGGGTGGCAAAAATGTAGGCCTGGATCAAACCGAACAAGGCACCCAGGAGCATCATCGGCACAGGGACGATGAAAGGGGCCAGACTCAGGAGGATCGTGGCAACAATGTGCTCACCCATGATGTTGCCGAACAACCGGAACGTCAGGGACATCGGTCGGGTGAAGTCCTCCAGCAGGTGGAGCGGAAACATCGCCCAGTGTGGGGTCAGGTAATGCTTGAAGTAACCGAAGCCCTTGGCCCGGATCCCGAAGATGAAGTACGACGCCATGGCGATTAACGCCAGGGCCGCAGTCGTGTTCAGGTCCGAAGTGGGAGGCGCCAGCTCATGCATGCTGTGCACACCGAGAATCTGGAAGAGGGCGAAACTGGGCAGGAATGCCGACCAGTTGCTCACCAGGACGAACAGGAAGATCGTCCCGATGTAACTAAGGAAAAGGCTTGTGTTGGGGCCGATTTGACCGTGAACGATCGATTCGACTGCTTCCACGATACCTTCGAAAAAGCTCTGCATTCGGTTAGGCACTCGTTGCAGGTTATTCCCAGCGATGAGGGCGATAACGACGAGAATCGCCATCACCACCCAAGTCGCGATCAGGGTGTCCGCATGCACCGTGTAGCCGCCGATATGCCAGAACGGGTGCGTGCCGATGCCGCCCTGGTGGGCCGCTTCGGCGGCGTGTCCCACGGCGTTGGCTGCGCCAGTTGAGGCGTGTTCCAAGGGGCTACCCTTTCTGTCTCTGTTATCGCTTTTGCCGTCCGGCTTTGATCATCGCCCACATGCTGGTGGCCAGGCCCCAGACAATGCCGATCAACATAAGCCACGGCTTGGTTCCGAAATAACGGTCCAACCAAATCCCGCCGAACAGGCCCACCAAGGTAGGCACAACGAACGCTAAGGCATCTGTCATGACGCTCGTTTCAACACCAGGATATGATCAAAACACGCTGGATCGTACCATGGGGCCAGGACCGCGGCAACGGGCGCCCGAATGCCCACGTCAAAGGATTTGCCCCGTTTGTGTCGGATGTATGCCCCTATATGACCGGAGGTGACTGTGCCGGAGCACCGCTTTGAATTCCAAAAAGGGGATTTTGTCCTGCGCCTGAGCGGCGAGCGCGCTTACGTGGAGGCGATGGTCGCGCGCTATCTGCCGCTGATCGACGTCGACATGGCACCCGGTGAGCCCGTCCCACCGTCCGTCGAGCCGCCCCGGCGGATGCCGAGCGTTCAGACGAACATCTCCCTGCTCGACTTCATCGCCATCAAGGAACTGACCGGGACGACGGACCCGGCAGACCTGATCCTGGCCCTGACCTATTACCGGGAACGGTACGAGTATCTGCCGAACTGCAGTCTGGACGACCTGCGCCCGCACCTGCCGGCCCTGACAGTGTCGGAGGCTGCGGCCGCCCAGGCCCTGCTGGACCTGCATCGGCAGAATTTCCTGGTGGCGGACGACGGCCGCTACAGCCTCAGTTTTTCCGGGGAACAGCGGGTCAAATACGGGGATTTCCCTTCCTGTGCGGCCGACGGATGACGGACCCGCGCCGCCGTGCCGCGGGTGTCGGTCGCGCTACAATGTCGGTCATGGACCCCATCGCCCAACGCAAACAGGATCACATCGCCGTCAGCCTCAGTGCCGCAGCCGACTTCCGGCACGTGCGCACGGGTTTCGATGACTATTCCTTTATCCATCAGGCCCTGCCCGAGCTGGATCTCGATGCCATCGATCTGTCGACGACCTTTCTCGGCCATCGCCTGCGGGCCCCGTTCCTCATCGCGTCGATGACGGGTGGCGTCGACAAGGGCGCCGTGATCAACCGCAACCTGGCCATCGCCGCACAGCGCCTCGGACTGGCGATGGGGTTGGGCTCCCAACGGATCACCGTCACCCACCCCGGGACGCTGGGCAGCTTCCAAGTGCGTGACCTGGCCCCGGATGTGCCGCTCTTCGGCAATCTGGGCGCCGTGCAGCTGAACGACGGGTTCGGTCCGGACGAGGTGCGGCAATTGGTCAGCAGTGTCGGCGCCGACGGCCTGTTCCTCCATCTGAACCCGTTGCAGGAAGCGGTGCAGCCGGAAGGCGACCGTAACTTCGCCGGCCTGCAGGCCAAGATCGCCGCGCTGTGTGCGGGGGTGCCGTTCCCGATCCTGGCCAAGGAAACGGGCTGCGGTCTGGCCGGTGACACGGCCGCCGTGCTGGTGGCAGCCGGCGTGTCGGCCCTGGACCTCAGCGGTGCCGGGGGCACCAGCTGGAGTCGGATCGAAGGCGCCCGCCACGCGGCCGGAGACGGGGAGAATTTGGGCGAGGTCTTCGGTGAGTGGGGCATCCCCACCGCCATCAGCCTCCGGCTGGTGCGGGAGACCTGCCCGCACATTCCGGTGATTGCCTCGGGGGGCTTGCGTGACGGCATCGCCGCCGCCAAGGCCATCGCCTTGGGTGCCGATCTCGTCAGCCTCGCCAAGCCCCTGCTGGCACCGGCGCTGGAAAGTCCCGAGGCCGTGGTCCGGGCGATCGAAACCTGGCTGCAGCAGCTGCGGGTGGCGATGTTCTGTATTGGCGCAGGCTCCATTGCCGCCCTAAAGGCCACGACCCGATTGGTGACCCGATGACCCGTAAAGCTTCGGCCGAAGCCTGTGCCAACATTGCCCTGATCAAATACTGGGGCAAGCGGGATGCCGAGCGGCACCTGCCCTGCAATGGGAGTATCAGTCTGGCGCTGGCAGACCTGCGCACCGTGACGACGGTGGCCATCGATCCCAGCCTGACGGCCGATACGCTGGCCCTCGACGGCCATCCGGCCAGCGCAGCGGAGCTGGGACGGCTCGGCAAGGTCCTCCGCCCGCTGCGTGAGCGGGCCGGCGAGACGGCCTGTGTGCGGGTGGAGTCCGTGAACTATTTTCCGACGGCCGCCGGCCTCGCCTCCAGTGCCGCCGGGTTCGCCGCCCTGGCCCTCGCTGCGGCGGCGGCCTACGACTTGACCCTGGATGAGCCGGAGCTTTCTCGGTTGGCCCGGATCGGCTCCGGCTCCGCCTGCCGGTCTGTGCCCGGTGGCTGGGCGGAATGGCATGCCGGCACCGACCCGGCGGGTCTGGATTCCTTTGCGACCCGCCTGGCACCGCCGGATCATTGGGATTTACGGGTGATGGTTGGCCTCGTGGCGACCGGGCCCAAGGCGGTCGGATCCGGGGCCGGCATGGCCGGCACGGTCGCCACAAGCCCGTTCTATGCGGGCTGGCTGCAAGGTGTGGCCGAAGACCTTCCTGTCGCCCGGGCAGCCATTCTTGCCCGTGACTTCGACACCCTCGGTGAGGCGGCCGAGCGCTCCTGCCTGCGGATGCACGGCTCCATGCTCGGTGCCGTGCCGCCGCTGCTGTATTGGCAACCGGCCACGATCGCCGTCATGCAGGCGGTCTGGCAATGGCGGCAGGAGGGCTTGCCCTGCTTCTTCACGATCGATGCCGGCCCGAACGTGAAGGTCTTCTGTCCGGCCGCCGTGGCGGCGGATGTCGAGCGGCGGATGAAGTTCATCCCCGGAGTGACAGGCGTCAGGGCCAGTGGTCCCGGACAAGGCGTTGCACTTAGCAAGGCGCATCTGTTCTGATGGCGTCAGCACAATCGTTCTGGTCACAAGGCACTAGGTCCCGCGATGGCATTGCAGATTCGTAAAGTCCCCATACTGCCAGTCGATCTGACGGTCCCCGGCAAACTGGTGTTGGCGGGTGAATACGCCGTGCTGGCCCCGGGCGAGCCGGGCCTCGTCGCCGCCGTGCACCCCGGACTGGTCGCCCATTGGGAGGCGGCGGACAAGACGACCGTGTCCGCCCCGGATCTCGGGGTGGGCGCCATTTCCCTGGACGATGCCCGTACCGCCTTGCCTTTCGTCGCCCAGGTGGCGGCCGTCATCGAAGAGGCGTTCGGTCAACCCGTCCCGACGGGCACACTCATCATCCAGGGTCAGATGCAGGAAAACGGCCAGAAATTCGGCCTGGGCTCCAGCGCCAGCGCCTGTGTGGCGGCAGCTCGCGTTTGGCTCACGGCGATGGGTAGGCGCCCGTCACCCGAGGAAGTCTTCCGGATTGCCGGCGTGGCCCATGCCG
>JACMPN010000007.1 GCA_014377495.1 Candidatus Sericytochromatia bacterium | reverse complement strand
TGATCGGTGTGGCGACACCGGCAACCGTCGGCGGATTCACGCTGGCTCCGGGGCACAGCTACCAATTCAAACTGACCGACGCCGGGGCCCTGAGCATCCAGGACACGACCGGCCGCAATCTGGCCACGGTCCCGATGCCCGCCCGCATCGAACCCGCCGATGGCGGCGCCACGCTGCTCGCCGGCCGCCGTTATCGGGGGGCGCTGGAGATCATCGCCGCCCCCGGTGCCCCCGGCAAACTGACCGTCGTCAACGACGTCGGCCTGGAAGACTATCTCAAAGGCGTCCTGCCTGCTGAGATGGTGACCGGCTGGCCCACCCATGCCCTGCAGGCCCAAGCCGTGGCCGCCCGGACGTACGCCGCCGCCAACATGGGCCGGCGGGCGGCCTTGGGGTTTGACCTCTACCCGACGGTGTCGGACCAGGTTTACAAGGGGCAGGATTCCGAGTGCGTCGACACCTCGGCCGCCGTGGACTCCACCCGTGGCGAGGCGATGACCTATCAGGGCAGCCTGATCAACGCCCTGTTCTTTTCGTCCAGCGGTGGTGCCACCGATGACGCCAAGGCCGTCTGGGACATCGACCTGCCCTACATCAAGTCCGTGAAGGATCCCGACGGCTCGCCCAATGCTGCCTGGAAGACCAACTTAAGCAAAGACCAAGTCACCGCCGGCTTGACCAAGCTGGGTGTGGACGTGGGCACCCCGACGAAGATCACCATCACCGCCCACACGCCCGGTGGCCGGGCCCGCTGGTTGTCCGTCACCGGGACCAAGGGCACCGAAACCGTGGATGCCGCCAAGTTCCGCCTGGCCATCGGCCTGAAGAGCACGATGTTCCAAATCAACCGCACCCGTGACGGCTGGCAGCTCGATGGTTCGGGTTACGGTCATGGCCTCGGCATGTCCCAATGGGGCGCCCACAATCGGGCAGCCGCCGGACAGGCGTATCAGGACATACTGAAGACCTACTACACGGGCATCGAGATCGGTGGCGGTACGCCGCCCGCCAACGCCCAGTAGCGCCCAACGTCAAAAGCCCGTCAGTGTCATCGCTGGCGGGCTTTTGACGTTGGAGAACAACCAGTGGCCGAAAGTTACATGGCAGCCACTAGCTGGAAACCGCTCGACCGTTCCCCGTGTGACGCCGGCCGTTGCAGGGATGCGGCCAGGGGGCCTATTCTGAAGCGGTCCAATGCCTTGTTGCCCGGAGGTTTCATGCAGGCTGTTCGTTTCAGTGCTTTGGCCATCTGTCTCGCCATGTCGGCGGCGAGTCCTGCGTGGAGCGCGTCGGGGGGTGTCCTCGTGTCCACCGAAGGGACGGTCCAGGCCCGGACAACGACCCTGCCCCGGTGGCATCCGGCCGCCGTACGCTCGGCCTATATGCCGGGCGACTCCCTGATGACCGGGCGTCGGTCCCGGGCCGGGGTCGCCCTGACCGACGGCACGGTGACCCGCCTGGCCCCGGCGAGCATCCTGCAGTTTCCCAAGTCTGCCGAGGCGTCATTCGGTCGCCTCCTGCTGGGCCGGCTCTGGCTGAAGGTCGCCAAGCAACATGCCCCGATGGCCATCCACACGCCCGGAGCCGTGGCGACCGTGATCGGCACGGAACTGATCGTCACCGTCGACGGGGAGGAAAACACCCGTGTGGCGTGCCTGGAGGGTCAGGTCAACGTCCAGGGGCTGGTGGGTGCGGTCGTCACGCTGAAGGCCGGCCAGGGGCTCGACGTGCGCATGGGCGCTGCTGCCGAGCCGCCGACGCCGGTCGACGTCAAACGCTGGCGCAGTGCCGATCCGCTTTTGGCCTCGCTCAAGCAGGGCAAAGCCCCGGAAGACGACGACCCCGAGGGTTACAAGTCGCTGATGCGCCAATTGCAGGATCAGGGTCAACCCAGTGAACCGGCCACGGCCTTCCCGGAGTAACTACTCAGGCCTGATGTTTAGCGAATTGCCGGGCGGAGATCACCTGCCAGGCCTGGTAGAGGGCTTTGAGAAAGGCATCCGCACCGTCGGGGACGACCGTGGCGGCATTCCGGTGCCGGGAGAGGTCCCAGCGCTGAAAATAGGTGTACAGGGCGAAGAAATCGTGGGTCGCCGCCACGGTTGGGGCGGTGTACGGTTTTTCCAGCAAGGATTTCAGGCTCGCCACCGCCGTTGCCAGGCACGCAGTCGCCCTGGCGGCATCTTTGGCGAACCAGGCCGTGCGGATCAGGTTCAGGTTCGCCGAAAAGTGATCGGGGTCCAGCCGGACTGTCGCCAGGAAATGCTGTTCCGCTTCCGCGACCTTGCGGCGGCTCAAGGCGATCAGCCCGAGATTGTTCCAGAGGTTCGGCTCGTCGCTGCCAAGGGCTGTTGCTTGGCGGAACGCCGCTTCGGCCCCGTCGATGTCTCCTTGCCGCAGGAATAAGTTGCCGATGCCGAGATGGGCATAGGCCAAGTCCCTGTCGTCAGTCAGCAGGGTCTGACACAGGGCTTCATAGGCGTTCCAGTCGCCCGTTTCCACATAGAGTTGACCCAGGTACGGACTGATCCCGGGCTCGGCGAAATGGGCGGCCAGCACGGCGATCTGGGCCGCCGGTCCGCCTGCCTCTCCGGCGAGCCGGGCCTGTCGGACCACGAGGCCCAGCCGGTGTCCGTGGCCCAAGTCAGGCAGCCACTGATCGGCCCAGCCCTGAGCCGAGACGGATGTGTCGTTGGCGACGAGGACGTCCCAGGCAAACTCGATCACCCGGGCCCGGTCGGCGTCGTTCGTCAGCTGCCGCCACATGCGGTCGGCAGTGGCAATGCGCTGGCCATCGTCCGCCAAGACGGCAAAGGCCCAGAGGCGGCCATGGACGTCAGGGAGGCGCCGATGCAGGTGCAACGCCGCCCATTGCGCATCCAGGCAGGCGGCGGGATCGGCCAATGCCGCATAGGACTGGGCCATCCTCAGCCAGGGCTTCCAGGTGCGGGTGCCCATCTCGGCCATGTAGGGGACCGACGTTGGCGGGGCCAGGCAGCGCTGCAAGGCGGCGATCGCTGCGGCGTGTTGCCCGAGGGCCTGCCGAGCCAGACCGACGTTGAACCAATAGTCCGGTTCAGCGGCGCACAGACCCTCACAGGCCGTGGCCAGGTCCAAAGCTTCGGCTGATTGCTGCAGGTTCACCAGACAGGCGATCTGCAGGGTGTGGGCGACTTTGAGAAAGGCCATCGGCTCAGAGACGGCGGCAGACAGCCGGATGGCCTCGGTCAGGGCGGCCAGCGACTCAGGGAATTGGCCCGTCGACCAGTACACCATGCCGAGGTGATGGTGGTGGGCCGGGTCTGCCGGCTCGGTGGCGATGCTTTGGGCCAACAATGCCAGGTTGCGATCAACTTTGCCCCGTTGTGTCATCACGGCGGGTGCATAGCCCAGATGGTCGATGATCACCTCAGGCGTTTGACGCCACCGGATTCCGCCTTCGCCGGTGTCGCTGTGGCTGAGCTGTTCATGGATGCGGCCGTGGAACCGCAACTTGGGCGAGCGTGAGAACAGACGGACCGCCCCATGTTCAAAGCCGTCCTGCCGTAGGTCGTCCGTCCAGTTGCGCATGCGCACCAGGCAGGCTGTCGGCTCGGCGGGTGGTGTCGCGATCAATGCCCGCAGGGCGATGTGGGAGTCCGCTGCCAGCCGCTCGTCGGCATCGAGGACGAGGATCCAGTCGCCATGACAGTGTGCCAATGAGGTGTTGCGGGCGGCCGCGAAGTCGTCCTGCCAGGGGCTGTGCACGACCGTGGCTCCCGCCGCCGCCGCCCGTGCCGCCGTATCGTCCGTCGGGCCCGTGGCGACGACGACGATCTCGTCGGCGATGTCCCGCACGCTGGCGATGGCGGCGGGGGCCGCCGCCGCCTCATCGCGGGGAGTCATCGCCACGGACAGGGGGGGGGCCGCACCCTGGGGGCCGCGGGGTGCAGGGGATGCTTG
>JACMPN010000073.1 GCA_014377495.1 Candidatus Sericytochromatia bacterium | reverse complement strand
TGATCCCCTTTTCGGCACCCAACGGGTCACCGACGGGCGGATGCAGGCGTTGCGGGGTACGGCGACGACGTCCCTGCAGATGCTGGCCCACCTCCCCACGGCGGCACCGGTTCCCCTGGATGCCCGCCAGTTGGTCGCCAGCCGGCTCCAGTCCTCCGTCACACTGCTGGCCCATCAGGGCAGGCTGACGCCCGTGCAGGCGGCGACCCTGCAGCGCATCGCCGCCGATCCGACCCTGTCGGCCGAACGCCTCCGCTTCATCGCTTCGGCCCTCAGCCAGCTCGGCAAACCCTACAACTGGGGATCGACGGGACCCAAGCAGTTCGACTGCTCCGGCCTGACCAGCTCGACGATGAAAAACGAGCTCGGCAAGGCCATCCCCCGGACAGCGGCCTACCAGGCCCGCTCCGGCGTCCCTGTCCTGAAGTCCGATCTCAAGGCGGGCGATCTGCTGTTTTTCGGCGGCAGCCGGATTACCCACGTGGCCATCTACCTGGGTGACGGGCTGATGCTGGAATCCGGCGGTGAGGGTCGCAAAGCGACCAACGAGGGTTCCGTCCGCATCCGGTCCATCCGGGGCGACTTCAAGTCCGCCCGGCGGTACCTGCCCGACAATGGCCAACCGCTGCCCAACCCGGCCTTCGGGGAAACGCTTTCACGGACCTTGTTTGACAACCGACCGGTCCAAAGCATCCTCAGCTGGTTCAACCGCTAACCGAACGCATCACGCAAAAGCAAACAGGCACCGGCAACGGGGCCTGTTTGCTTGTGTCCTAATGGGGTTGGAACTGCTCGGATTCAGTCGAACCGCTGAGGGCACCGGTCGACGACTGGCCACCGGTGACGGCCATCAGGACCTGATCGAAGTAACCCGTGCCGACCTCGCGCTGGTGGCGGGCGGCCGTGTACCCCCGGGCTTCACCGGCAAATTCCTGCTCCTGGAGCCGGACATAGGCCGTCATGCCCTCGTGACGATACCCGTCCGCCAGGTCGAAGGAATGGAAGTTGTTCAGGTGCCAACCGGCCAGGGTGATGAACTGGAACGTGTATCCGAGGGCGCCCAGATCCTTTTGAAAACTGGCGATTGACGCATCGTCCAGGTATTTCTTCCAATTGAAGGACGGCGAGCAGTTATAGGCCAACTGCTTGGCGGGAAACCGGGCATGGATGGCCTCGGCAAACCGTTTGGCCTCCGCCATGTCTGGCTTGCTCGTCTCGAACCAGATGACGTCCGCATAGGGCGCATAAGCCAGACCCCGGGCGATACAGGGGTCCAGCCCCTCACGCACCCGGTAAAACCCTTCGGACGTGCGATCACCCGTCAGGAACGCCCGGTCGGCGGGATCGATGTCCGAGGTCATCAGGGTCGCGGCATGGGCGTCCGTGCGGGCGATGATCACGGTCGGCACATCGCAGACATCCGCCGCCAGACGGGCTGCCACCAGCGTGCGGACGAACTGGTTTGTGGGAATCAGCACTTTGCCGCCCAAATGGCCGCACTTCTTCTCGGAAGCCAATTGGTCTTCAAAGTGGACAGCAGCGGCGCCGGCCTCGATCATCGCCTTCATCAGTTCGAAGGCGTGCAGCGGACCACCGAAGCCGGCTTCGGCATCGGCGACGATCGGGGCGTACCAATGGATCGCCTCGCCCTCGTCGAGGCGGTGGATCTGATCGGCCCGGGTCAGGGCGTTGTTCAGGCGCTTGACCATGGCGGGGACGGAGTTGGCGGGATAGAGGCTCTGATCCGGGTAGGTCTGGCCGGACAGGTTGCCGTCGGCGGCGACCTGCCAGCCGCTCAGGTAGATGGCCTGCAGCCCGGCTTTGACCATTTGCACGGCCTGGGCACCCGTGATGGCGCCGAGGGCATTGATGTAGGCACCACCATGCAGGAGCCCCCAAAATCGGGTGGCGCCGAGCTTGGCCAACGTGTGCTCGACGACGACGGACGGCTGCAAGGCGAGGACATCACTGGCCCCGTAAGGCCGGTCGATGCCTTTCCAGCGGACATCGCTGTCCCAACGGGCTTGGAGGGTTTCGATTCGGGACGCGAGATCCAGTTGCATGCTATTCGTCTCCATTTGACTCTCGACACTAACCTGCCAGGACCTGATAGGCAGGCCCTGTGAGAAACTCGGCAAACTGATCGCTGAGGACCAGGTCATCCAACAAGCCTGCTGCCGCCTGCAGGGATTGTCCCGTCTCGCCTTCGAGCCGGGTGACTTCGGTGGCCCGCACCTCACGGTAGAGATCGGCCGTCACGGAACGGCCGTCGGTCAATCGGGCCCCGTGGACACGCCACTGCCAGAGCTGGGCCCGGGAAATCTCCGCCGTGGCGGCATCCTCCATGAGGTTGGCAATGGTCACGGCACCTGTCCCCTGCAGCCAGGCGGCCAGGTATTGCAGGGCCACGCTGACGTTGTTGCGGAGACCCTCCACGGAGATCGTGCCGCCCGCCACCCGGGGATCCAGCAGGGCGGCAGCCGACGCCCGGACGTCGGGCCGCTGGCGGTCCTTTTGGTTGGGACGGTCGCCCAGCACGGCATCGAAAACGGCCTTGGCCACGGGCACGAGGTCCGGGTGGGCCACCCAGGTGCCGTCGAAGCCGTCCGTGGCCTCCCGCTGTTTGTCAGCCCGGACGTTGGCGAAGGCGGTCTCGTTGACGGCGGGATCCTTGCGGTTCGGGACAAAGGCCGACATGCCGCCGATGGCGTGAGCGCCTCGCTTGTGACAGGTCTGGACGAGCAACTCGGTGTAAGCCCGCATGAACGGCACCGTCATCGTCAGCTGGGCCCGTTCCGGCAGAACGAACGCCGGATCGTCGTGGAATTTTTTGATGACGCTGAACATGTAATCCCAGCGACCGGCATTCAGGCCGGCCGCATGGTCCCGCAACTCATAGAGGATCTCGTCCATCTCAAAGGCGGCGAGGATCGTCTCGATCAGCACCGTCGCCCGGATGGCGCCCGCCGGAATCCCCAAGCTCGTCTGGGCATGGCCGAACACGTCGTTCCAGAGGCGGGCTTCCAGATGGCTTTCGAGCTTGGGCAGGTAAAAGTAGGGCCCGGAGCCACGGGCCAGCAACTCGGCGGCATTATGAAAGAAATACAGCCCGAAATCGAAAAGACTGGCGGAAATGGGCGTCCCGTCCAGCAGGACGTGTTTTTCAGACAAATGCCAGCCCCGGGGACGGACGACCAGGGTCGCTGTCTGCGCCTGGAGGTCATAGCGCTTGCCCTCGGGACTGGTAAAGCCGATCGTCCGCCGTACGGCATCCATGAGGTGCTGCTGGCCGTCGATTGCGTTGCGCCACGTGGGCGACAGAGAGTCCTCGCAGTCCGCCATGAAGACCTTCGCCCCGGAATTGAGGGCGTTGATGATCATCTTGCGATCGGTCGGACCGGTGATTTCGGTGCGCCGGTCGAGGAGGTCGGCCGGGCAGCCTGCGACGTGCCAGTCGCCCGTGCGAATCTGGGCGGTTTCCGCCAGGAAGTCGGGCTTCCGGCCGCCCCGGATCTCGCCGGCCCGGACTTGGCGGGCAGCCAGCAGTGCCTGACGACGCCCTTCGAAGCGGCGGGCGAGGTCGGCGACAAAGGCCAGGGCCTCTTGGGTCAGTACGGCGGCGTCAGCCGGAGCGGGCTTTGGCAGGATCTCCAAGGACTCCAGGTTGATCACGTGGGCCTCCCAGGCTCGTCGGGTATGCAGCCGCGATGATCACGCCCGGCCCACGGATGAGGCGGTGCGCCATTGCCCGCTTTGCCGTCGCTGACAGCCCTAGGGCCTGCCAACCACTGAGAGACACTGTGCCACTTCTACGCACTGCCTACAAGCGTCTCCCGATGTCCCCCGATGCTAGAACGGCCCAACCCAACAGCCTTCGGGCGGCATTGCCAAATCGATGGTTGATTTTCAGCAGACCCGACAGGGAGTTCCGGTGAATCACCCCTACAGGCGGCGCTGTGAAGCGGGTGATCCGGTCGTTGCGACGTCATCCTGGCCAGGTAGCGCCGTGACGTGGTGCCTCAGGGCCAACCAGACAACGGCGAGGGAAATCCCCAGCCAGAGCACCGCCCACACCACGGCCGGAATATGGGTGAGGTCCTGAAGGGCCTCCGCATCCGAACGACCGGCGCCGCCAACAAAATGATAGGCCCCCTGGGACGTGATCAGGACAACCGTGTCCCGCAGGGCATACAGCGCCGTGAAGATCCCCAAAAAGGTAGCGACAAAGCGCCTCAAACCCACCGGGAGATAGCGAGAGGCGAGAAAAAACAAGCCGGCAAGCCCGATGCAGGCCACAAAGGTAAACAACCCACCCCAGAAGAAAACCCCGACGATGCCGAGCCACGCCGTCAGCACGGGCAGGAGATAACGCTCGATCTTCGGCTTGCCGCTGATGACCAGGATCAGCGCCCCAAAACACGCCGATCCGAGGTAGCCACCCGAGGTGATGACAAACCGCCCGAGATCGCCGAAATACCAGCCGTACGAGTGGGTGACACCGGCACCCATGGCGTCGATCTCAATCCTGGCCACATGCCCGCCGACCAGGTAAGTGGCCAGCGCATGGCCGAACTCGTGAAACAACGTCACCAGCAGGCGAAAGGGGTACAGGAACGGCGAGGCCCAAAACCAGTACGCCAGAACGACGGACGCAAACACGACAGTGCCATTCCGCCAGGCATGATTGTTCACGACCGAGGCTCTCCTTCAATGAAAATGCCGGATGTTGGCCAAATTGGCCAACATCCGGCAGAGATGTGAATTGCCTACTTGGCCGTGACGGCCTTAGTCAGCGCCCGATCGACCCGGCCGATGGCATCGTCGACTTCCGTCTTGCCGATGGTCAACGGTGGCGACATGCGGATGACGTTGCCGTGCAGACCGCCCTTGCCCATCAGCAGTCCCTCGTCCTTGAGGGCTTCCAGGATCTGCTGGGTCTGGGGGATGGCAGGTTCCTTGGTCTTGCGGTCGGTGACGAACTCCATCGCCTGCATCAGGCCCATGCCCCGCACGTCGCCGATGATCGGATGGCGTTCCTGCAGACCTTCCAACTGGTTGCGCAGGTATGCGCCCGTCTCCGTCGCATTGGTCAGCAGATCGTGCTTTTCGATGTACTCGATCGTCGCCATGGCGCCGGTCGTCGTCACCGGGTTGCCCCCGAAGGTGGCCAAGTGGATCCCCTTCTTGATGGAGCTGGCTACCTCGGGCGTGGCGATCGTCCAGCCGATCGGCAGGCCATTGGCCATGCCCTTCGCCGACGTGATCATGTCGGGCTCGACGCCCCACTGCTGGATGCCGAACCACTTGCCGCCCGTGCGGCCCCAGCCCGTCTGGACCTGGTCGGCGATGAAGACGCCGCCGGCATCGTGGATGATTTTGATCAGTTCCTTGAAGTATTCCTTCGGGGGAGTGATGAAGCCGCCGACGCCCTGGATCGGTTCGGCGATCATCCCGGCGATTTCGCCGCCCGTCGTCGTCGCGATCAGTTCCTTGACGTCCGTGACGCACTGCATGTCGCAGGACGGGTATTCCTTACCAAAGGGGCAGCGGTAGCAGTAGGCGTTGTGGGCGTGCTTGACCGACGTGGCATTGGGCTCGTTGATCCGCCAGGTGCCCGTGCCGCAGAGGCTCTGGGCTAAAGCGGTACGCCCGGAGTAGCTGTGCCGCAGGGCGAGCATCTCCGAACGACCGGTGTAGGTTTTGGCCAGCATGACGGCGGTTTCGTTGGCCTCGGAGCCCGAGCTGGTGAAAAAGCTCTGCTGCAGCCGGCCCGGGGTGATTTCAGCCAGCTTTTCGGCCAAATTGACGATCTGCCGGTTCGGGAAGAGCGTCGAGGTGTGCTGCAGCGTCCGGTATTGATTGACGACCTTTTCGGTCACGTCGGGGTTGCAGTGACCGACACTGACGGTGACGATGCCGCCGAAGAAGTCCAGGTATTGCCGGCCTTCGACGTCATAGAGGTAATGCCCCTCGCCCCGTTCAAAGGCGATCGGCTCCTTGAAGTACATCATCTGGCTCGGCAGCAGGTACTCCCGGTGCTTGGCCGCAATCTCCGCGTTCTTGTCCACGCTGCCTCCACTTATTCCAGCCGACACCCGAATGCCGGCCTACTCGCCTTGATACACCCGTTGCGGGTACTTTTTCTCGAAATACTCGTCGATGACCAGTTTGCCGATTTCCTTGATGATCCCGACGCCGGCCGCCAGTTTCAGGACGCCACCGAGGACCGGGATCAGGTTCATTGCTTCAAGAAACAAGGCCCGGTAGCCGATCCTGGCCGGGTCCAGCGACCCGATGATGCCGGCGATCTCGCTGGGCGAGAGCGTCTCACCGTAGAGTTTGCCGACATGGTAGACCATGTACGATTCCAGACCCAGCAGCAGGGCCGAATTACCGCCCGGCACCCAGGGCAGCCCGGCACCGACAGCACCGCCCGCCGCATACCAGTTCACCCAGTCCCAGGCTTTTTCGCGACTCAACATGGATCGTTGTCTTTCTGCAGATGCGGACGGCGGGGGCACCCCTGCGGACGCCCCGGCCTGCCTTGTTAAGGGGCGAGTTCGACCAGACGGCCGTAAGTCTCCGGACGGCGATCGCGGAAGAACTGCCAGGTGTCCCGCACTTCGCGGATCAAATCGAGGTCCAGGTCAGCGACGATGATCTCGTCCTGGTCCCGGCTGCCGACGACGATCATCTGGCCGCGCGGGTCACAAAAATAACTCTGGCCGTAGAACTCACCGATGTTCCAGGGCTCTTCGGTGCCGACCCGGTTGATCGCCCCGACGAAGACCTGGTTGGCGACGGCATGGGCCGGCTGCTCCAGCTTCCACAGATATTCGGACAGTCCGGCCACGGTGGCCGAGGGATTAAAGATGATCTCCGCCCCGTTCATGGCCAATAGCCGGGCCCCTTCGGGGAAGTGGCGGTCATAGCAGATGTAGACACCGATGATCCCGTGGCGGGTCTTGAAGACGGGGTAACCGAGGTTGCCGGGCTTGAAGTAAAACTTCTCCCAAAAACCGGGGGCCGTGTGGGGGATGTGCTGCTTGCGATACTTGCCGAGGTAGGACCCGTCGGCGTCGATGACGGCGGCGGTGTTGTAATAGACGCCGGGCATCTCTTCTTCGTAGATGGGCACGACGATGACCATCTGGTGTTTGCGGGCCAGGCCCTGCATCAGCTCGGTCGTCGGACCATTCGGGATCATTTCGGCGGAGGCGTACCACTTCTTGTCCTGTTCGGCGCAGAAGTAGGGACCGTTGAAGATCTCCTGCAGGCAGAGGACCTGCACGCCCTTGGCGGCAGCTTCTTCGATCATCCGCACGTGCTTGTCGTTCATCGCCTGTTTGATTTCGTCCAGGGAATGATCGGGAGTCGTCAGCTCGTTCTTGGCCTGGATGAGGCCGCAACGGACCATACGTGGCATCGGCAGTCCTTCTTTCGTCGGGTTCAGGGCACTGTTGTCTGAGGGTCTCGAGAACACCGCATGGCCGCCACTCGGCTGCAAAGCACAGGATGCCCGCCAGGACCGGGCTCATGGACCTGGCTCCAGGGACAACCGCTGCAGACGGGAGGGTCGGGCAGGCGTGACGGCGGGTCGCAAACGGGTGAATCCGGGGCGACCGCCAATCGCAAGGCAGTATAGCAAGGCCGCGGATCATCGTCGCCGCCTGGGTTGTGGAGCAGCGCATTATACCGACTGGCGGGGCCGTTCTGCCCGGGCTGATGCCGTTTTTTCGATCACAGTCGGAACGGCACGCCGATCAGGTCAGGGACGTGATCCGGCTGGCCCGGCCGAGGATGTCCCGGGCGTAGTCCCGGCCGACGGCGGGAATGGCCCGGGTCGTCTCCAGGGCCCGCTTGACTGTCCCCTGTCCCAGTCGATAACTGGCCAGGATGATGATCCAGTCGGGGTCTTTGGCCCCCCGCTCGTTCAGCGTGCGCAGGTATCTGCAGATGCCGGCGATATTCTGATCGGGGTCGAAGGAATCCTGCACGCCGAGCCAGCGGGCCGTCCCCGGCATCAACTGGCCCAACCCGAGGGCCCCGGAGGACGAGACGGCCCGCGGGTTGAAACTCGACTCGTGGGCGATCAGGGCGGCCACGACCCGGGGGTCCAGATCATTGCGGTCACATTCCCGGACCAAGGCAACGGCGATGCGGTCCATCATCTCTGCCGGCAAACCCCGGTTCGTCAGGCGGATGAAGGCCCGCAGACTGCCTGAGGGAAGCACCGCGACCAAGCGGTTCGCACCTGGCTCCCGCTGCCCGCGGGGCACCCGTGACGAGGCGCAACCGGCGAGCAACATGGCACTCACAACGATGGTCAGACAGTTCCGGGCAGGAGAGGCACTAAACGACATAGTCCCAACGGTGTCACGGCAAGCCAGCGCTTGCTGTGGCCGGGATCACCGGGTGGCGGCGGGCGATGGGGAGACCAGCCCCTCGGGCGTGGGTTGAGCCACGGCCGGGTGGGGACTGATGGGCGCCTGCGAGGCGCGTGCTTCGGGCACGGCCATGTCCAGACCGGGACCACCTTTGAAGCCGCCGACCCGTGAAAAGCGGTCTTCCGGCAGCGTGCCGGCGAGCAACTCTTCACCATTGCTGACCCCGTCATTGTCGGAGTCCAACATCTCGACGGCCTGGAGGGCCAGATAGGGATCCTTGGACCGGGTCATGGCGTCGGCGAAATCCGTGCCGAAGGTATTCAGCTTGTGGTCGGCCCCGTGACAGACGTTGCAGGAAAAATCGTAAGGATACATCGCCCGCACCTGATCGAGGTACGGACTGTAGCTGCGGGCGGGTAGCCCCCACAGCGGCAGGGCGACAGCGGCAAGCAGGAGGGCGGGCAGGAACCGGAGTGGACGTTGGCTCATAGCTTCCTTTTTAACATGCCCGGGCCCTCCCGACCACCTGACAAAGCGCATTGTCAGGGGATTTGACCGATACCCCGTCAAACCTTAGATAAAAATCTTGTCCGGATTGAGCAGGCCCTTGGGATCCAGGGCTGCCTTGATCTGCCGCATCACGTCCAACTCGTCCGAGCTGAGGGCGATCGGCAGGTAGGGCCGTTGGGTGTAGCCGATGCCGTGCTCACCGGAGATCCGGCCGCCCAGAGAGACGACGAGCTCGAAGATCGCCGTGATCCCGCCGGGCAGGCGCTCGTTCCAGTCGTGATCCGTCATGTCCATTTTGAGGATGTTGATGTGGATGTTGCCGTCGCCGGCATGGCCGTAACAGATGGCGGTGATCCCGTGTTCCTTGGTGATCGCCTGCACGCCACGCATCAGGGTGACGATGTGTTTGCGGGGGACGACGGCATCCTCCTCTTTATAGATGGAAATGCTCTTCACCGCTTCGCCGCAGGCCCGGCGGATGTCCCAAAGGGTCTTCTGCTGACCGGGCTGCTGGGCCACCGTCACCTCGACGGCCTCGTTCTCCATGGCCAGTTCACCGATGGCGAGCAGGGTGTTTTCGACCAGGTCGAGATCAAACCCGTCCACCTCGATCAGCAACTGGGCTTCGGCATCCGCATGAGGCACTTTGGCGCCCTTTTGGGCGATGGCCACCTGGATCGCCGCCCGTTCCATGAACTCGCAGGCCGACGGCTGATAGCCGCGGCGGAAAATCTCCACCACCGTGGCCAAGGCCTGCTCCATCGTCGCAAAGGCGATGAGCAGCGTCTGGCGGAAAGGCGGCAACGTCATCAGGCGGGTGGTGATCTGGGTGACGACGCCCAGTGTGCCCTCGGAACCGACGAAGAGCTGGGTGAGGTTGTAACCGGTGACGTCCTTGAGACACTGGCTGCCCGTGCGGACGAGCCGTCCGTCCGGCATGACCACGTCGAGGGCATAGATCCAGTCACGGGTGACGCCGTATTTGGCGGCACGGGGCCCGCCGGCGCACTCGGCGACGTTGCCGCCCATCGTGCACGAGCCTTTGGAGGCGGGATCCGGCGGGTAGAACAGGCCCTGCGCCTCGACGGCCTCCTGGTAGACCTGGGTGATCACCCCGGGCTCCAGCACCCCCATCATGTTTTCGGTGTCGATCTCGAGAATGGCATTCATGCGGTCGATGGAGAGCAGGATGCCGCCGTGGATGGGTAGGGCCCCACCGGACAGCCCGGTGCCACCACCACGGGGGGTGACGGGGATGTCCCTGGCGTAGGCCAGACGCATCACGGCCTGGACCTCGGCGGTGGTCCGGGGGCGCACGACCACTTCGGGGTAAAAGACGAGGTCTTCGGTGTAATCGTGGCTGAACGGCTCCATACCCGGCCGGTCCGTCATCACATAGGCGTCACCGCAGACACTCCGCAGGGCGGCGACCGTTTCGGAGTCGACGGGCTTGTAGGGCACGATGGGTTCCTCGCAGGCTATGTTGCAGATCAGCCCTGGAGCGGGGCTCATAGACAGTGTAGCCCCTGACGCCGGTGACGGCGCCAGGGGCTGTGCCTGTTGAGGCGATTGAAGCTCGGCCTGATCCCTGGCGGCCGCCACTTGGTCGCTTCAAGAAACCCGCCAGCCCAGAACTATTTGTGGTCGGCCATCGCCAGAAGCGGGATGTCGAGCCCGTCGGCGGAGAAGGGTACCTTCTCTTTGGCCTGCACATAGTCGTTGTGGTAGGTCTGATACTGGCTGTTGGCGGGCAGGTCGTCGAACTTGACCTTGCCTTCGGCGTCGGTGACCGCTTTGGCGCCGGTATTGATGATCGTCACTTCCAGCCCGACGATGGGCGTGCCTTTCTTGCGGTCGACGAACCGGGCGATGAAGTCACCGGGGCCGGCCGAGATCTTCGGGCCCTGCGGCGCCGTGACGAGGGGCGGCACGGGGGCCGGCACCTGGGGTGTCACGGTCACGGGGACCTGCTGCACCGGCAGGTTGGGCACGCTGACCACTGGCACGGCCGGTCCACAGCCACTGAGAAGGCCAGCCAACAAAAACGAAATCGTACTTGAAGTGCGCATCAGAGACCCATCCTTTCGCTAGAAGCGGCCGTTGGGGGCCACCATCGTCGGACCGTCGCGCCGCACCGGTCGCTGCCGGGTCGGCAGAAAAGTCCCCATCACGCCGACGACTCACGGTCCGTCAGCCTGCGGCGATGCCGGGGCTAGCGCATTGGGGCTGCGTGGCGATCCTCCTGGTCGTGATCCGGCGAGACGTGCACGCCGGGAAAGCGATGGGCCGAGGCATTGGGACTCGGCCGGCCAACAGGGGCGTCGACGGGATCAGCGGAAGGATCGCAGGCCAGCAGCACGAGCACGAGCGGTGTCAGCCACCATCCCCACGGCCATGGGCAAAGGGCCTGCTGGATCCGTCTCCACATGGCTGCAGCATGGATCCTGTACGCCCGAATCCGATTGGCCGGCGTGACCGAATCTCAGGGACAATCCATGGCCGGCCTGTCAGTGCTGCCTTGACTGAGCGGTGCCGCCAATGGTATTCCACCTCGGTACCTGGGTGCGTGGCGGAATTGGCAGACGCGCTAGACTTAGGATCTAGTACCGCAAGGTGTGAGAGTTCAAGTCTCTCCGCGCCCATGACACAAGGCTTTGGTGGCTCTCTGCTCGGCTCAGAAAAAGGGTCCGGTTTCGGCAAAGGTACCGCTGTAGGTACCAGAATCCAGCGCGGAGAGTCCATCATGATCGATCTGTTATTGCCGTCAGGATGGCCCCCTGACACCGGGATGGTGCGGCAATGACGTGGTTGACTGATCTTCCCAAGGTGATCGAGGCGTCTCCAGGCCTGTGGGCGTTTTTGGCGGTCCCTATCGGGCTTGTGTCCATCTGGTATGCCCGAAAGCAGGCAAAGGGTACGGGCATCACTGCTCCGGCGACCAACCAGGCCAGTGGCGGTGGCATCGTGATCGCCGGCCACCAGGTTACCGTCGTGAATTCGACGTTGTCGGCGAACAGTGGCGGGTTGCCGTCCGGACCTGCCGTTGATCCCCTGGCGCAAAAACGCCTGGTGACGTTCGAGGGTAACTTCCAGCGTGCTTCCACCATCCGGGAAGGCCTCATCGGCCGGATGGAGCAGTATCGCCGAGCCTTCCTGGAAGCTGCGATCGCTGATCTGCAGGCCCGGATTCCTCTCATGGCAACGCAGGATCAAGAAATTTTCCGCAAGTTTGTGATCGACGCCGAAGCTGCCTGTTTGAAGTACCGCACCTTCTGTACCGTTGACCATATCGAGCGGTTGGGTGATGACGACCACCTGAAGCAGTTCGTTGACAGGCTGAACGATCGGTTCTACGTGTTGCAGGGGATCTGGGACGGCCTGCAGATGGAGGGGGCCTAGATGGACGACGTCAGGCGTGATGGCGGTTTCATAAGCATCATCGCTGGCAGCTTTGTCGGAGGTAAGGTTGGGGGAACCATCCTGGCCGACGGTGGTGTAGGCGGGAACGGCGGGAACATCCACCTTCAAAGCATGCACGGCAATATCGACATCAGCTCGGCCACCCTGTCGGCCAATGGCGGCAACGGGCTTGTTCCTGGCAGCGGGGGAAACGTTTCCGTTCGAGCCAATAACGGACACGTGAAAGCCATTGGCGCCAACATCTCGGTCAATGGAGGGCATCAGGTTCTGCTGGGGACGGAGGCCGTGCTGAAGGCGGCCTCGAAGGCGATCCGATACTCGCAGCACGTCGAACCCACACAGCGGGCCAGTGCCGTTGAAGCTTTTGAACGCCTAATCCATGCAGCGTCATCGACCGCCACCGTGACGCAGGCCGTGGTCCTGGGCGTTGTGGAGAAGTTCGGGGAGAGCTTCCCGCACCTGGTCGGCCAGGTGAAATCGATGCTCCGCCTTTAGGTCACATTGCCGCTCGGACCGGCATCAGGCTGGCGTGTGGTTGTATTCGCCTGGTCCAGGTGATGGACTCATGTCTACTTCCGATCAAAGTGCATGGTGGCCTTCATTCATTTCCCTGATGCCGGTCCGAAGGCAGTTGTGACCGGCCGCAGGAGCGAGAGACCTAGGCTGACCGCCTCGCTGCCCCGCTGCGTCACCCTACTCAAAATCGCCAAGGCTCTCGACCTGACCCAGGTCCAGATGACTACCCCGTGGGTGAGCGGATGAGCCGTGGTAGGCTGCGAAACCCATCGCAGTGGAGGAGCACCACCATGGCCTTTATCGTCCCAAAGCCCCCCACCGACGCCCAGCTCCTAGCCGTCATCGGGGCACCGTACAACTCGTACTCGGACGAAAGACGCCAGGAAGTAACGGCCCAGTTCCTAGCCATGTCCC
>JACMPN010000072.1 GCA_014377495.1 Candidatus Sericytochromatia bacterium | reverse complement strand
GTGGCACTCGGCCTCGAATCTTTGCTGGCCATTCGCCGCTTGGCGGACAACCAGGTCCACGATTTTCATCCCGGGATGGGTCCGGGCGAGAAATCGCTCGATGCTGGCACGCACGATCCCCTTCACCGATGTCACGGCCATGGCGGCCGCCTGTGGAGCGGCCATGGGCACCGCCGGACGCACGGCAGGCAGCGACGGTTGGCCACAAGCAGGCAGCAAAACGGTCACAGCCATCAATACACGCAACCACATCATTTCAAAACCCTCTCTCAATGCTGGAAGAACTGATCATTAATTAATATCAGATTTGTCTTTTATTAAGGATTTGTTTTGGGTTACGCCTACCGGATCGCCCGATGCAATTCCTCCCGGTTTTCCCGCCCCGGTATGGGTCACCGCCTGTTTCAGGGTCAACCGCCTGTTCTATAATTTCGACTGCATTCCCCCTGTCTCCCACCCGGCTTGCGAAGACCCGATGATGCGAGGATTTTGCCGTGATCGATGCCAACCGGCCGTTAGGTTTTGATCCCACCCTGACTGGCCCGCACGGCGTCCCACCCAAGCCGGTGACCGCCTCCGGACACCCGCCGCAGACGGCGGTGGCGGAAAGCTCGGCCCTCAGACCTCACGATGGCTCGGATGCCCACACGTTCCAGGCCACGCACTTCGGCCTCGCGGGCGCCCACTTCCAGGATCTGTCGGAAGCCTCGGTCGAAGACACGCGCCATTTCGTGTCCACCCAACAGAACCAGCCGATCACGTCCCTGGCCATGGTCGATTCCCATGTCCTTGTCGCCTCCGGTGGTCACCTGATCCGCATGCGCCTGGTGGATCTGGGACGGGCCATGAGCACGGGCAACCTGCGGCCGGACAGCGCCCTGGCCCGGGCCCTGGTGGTGCATGAGTCGGCGGTGTCGGCAGGCCTCTCCTTCGGCGCCACCCGGGCCATCATGAAAAGCTATTCGACGGCCCTGCACACGATGAATCCCCACGACGCGCACCTGGTGGCGATGACGAACATCAGCACGGCCGTCGAGGTCGAGGCCTACGTGTCCAATAAAACCGGCCTGGCGTCCGACGTGCGCCGTGTCGCCGGGTTCACGAAGGACGCTTTCGACAGCAATACGGCCGGCGGCGCCCTCGCTGCCATCCGGAACCGCACGCTCAAGGCCGAGGTGGTCAAGCAGCACCAAGGCTGGCTGGACACCAACCTGCATGGCTTCACCGACGCCTTCGCCACGGCCCGGGAGACGGGCAACTACGCCCTGGCCTTCGACAGGCTGCAGACCTTCTTTGCCGTCAGCGCCAAGGTCACCGATACCGACTATTGGAAGAACCGGCCGCAAACGGTCCTGGCCGCTCTGGAGCCGGAATCGACGGCCCCCCGTCAGCACGTGGCGCCCACCCGGTTTGCGGAAATGCTGTTCCTGCATGCCAGCCCGGCACCCGCGGCCAAGGCGCTCAGCCTCCCGACCCGCTCACACCAGGCGGCCGAAGGGGGCTTCTTCAGCAACCTGTATGCGCGCATGGCGGATTTCTTCCAGGCGCCGCCGGACACGGCCGGGACCGGGGCGCTCGCCAACTATGCCCAATGCGGGCTGGACGCCCGACTGGCGGGGTTGGACCAGATCGCCTGCACCGGCCACCTCTACCGGGCGCCGGAGCCCCTCCCGGCGCCGCTCCCCCGCGCCCCGATGGCGCGCGCCGAAGCCCGGCCGTCCCTTGGCATCGGTCCGCAGCCCGTCGCACTCACCGAGCCCAGCGCACCCGCATGGCGCACGGGCGTTGCCAAGATGAAGGACGGGGATCCGGGGACGATTGAGCCGCTGCTGATCGCAAAACTCAACCGCCTGAAGGTGGGGGACAAATGCGAACTGGCCGGTGCCATCGGCGCCGGGATCGGCGTCAAGATCAACGCCATCGACTTCATTCCCGTCGCCGGGAAGGCCCTGAGCGCGGCCGGAGTCGAGGCTGCCCTGAGTGCGACCGTTGCCGGTGGCGGTGAGAAGTCGGCGCAGTTGACCCTGCTGGAGCACGGCCGCGTCGCCATGCGGGTGCTGACGGAGGTCGCCGGCGGCGTCAAGATGGGGGCTGAGGCTGGCATGAAGCCGATCGGCCTGTCGATCGGCAAGGAGGCCGGCACCCAAGTCGGTCACCGGGCCATCATCAGCATGCCGTCCAGCTCGATTGCGGATGCCGCCAAATGGCTGGCCCATCCGATCGACCACGGCGGGGTCGTGCCGGGCGATGACGTCGGTGACAAACGATTCACCGCCACGTCCCGCTTGGAGAGCTTTGCCGAGACCACCTTCGGCACCGAAACCACCATCATTGTCCCGCCATCGCAAAAGAGCTCCCTGAGCATACTGCCGGGGATGCGCACGACCGTCAGTGAGGCGACTGAGCGCCACCTCCTGAGTGACACCGGGGACAGGGCGGCAGAGCTGAGTTTCCGGCTAAGCACCTATGCCGGCAAGAGCAGTGACGCCCCGATCGCCTCGGAAGTCAGCCTTACGGCGATCAAGTCGGCTGGCCAGATTGCGGAACCCACGGTCAGCCTTTCGCTGAGCATCGACAAGCTGGAAAACCTGGTCAAGCGCGTGCCTGACGGGGACACGGCCCGAGAGCGGATCCTCGACAAGTTGGCCGAGCGGTTGACCGAAACCCTGGAGAAGGCGAACGCCGAGGGATTTGACGGGACGATCGAAACCGGCGACGTGCGGACGCGCCTGGATGCGGCGTTGCGCACCCTGCAGGCCGGGGCGG
>JACMPN010000071.1 GCA_014377495.1 Candidatus Sericytochromatia bacterium | reverse complement strand
CCTCCGGGCGTTTCCGTTGACGTCTATTCGTAGACAGGCTTGGGTGAGACCGGCGGGTGGCCACCGGGGTTGCCGGGCCGCTGGTCAGGCTTCTGACCGGGAGGACGTTGGCCGATGGCATGGAAGCCCTTGGCCTTGGCAGCCGTTTCGGTCATCCAGGTGCCGTTTTTGCCCCGGCCGTAATGCTGGCTGCTTTCCGTGTGATAGACCTTGGATTTGGCATTGGCCCAGACCATGCCCTTTTGGGGCGGTGTGGCGGCGGGCCCCGGCGCTTGGTGTCCGGAGGGTCGCGGTGATGGCGGGGCGGCAATGGCGGACAGGCCGGCAGTGCCGAGGACGGCTGCGGCCATGGCGGCGATGGCGACACGTTTGAGCATGAAAACTCCTCGGGGACGATGACGATGCGGCCCGCACATGGGCGGGCACGGGGTTACCCTATTTTGGGGGGCACGGGGACAGCGGTCAATCCGTCGGCCCTACTGTCGACGGGTATTGCGCCGAATGATCCGCATCGGGTCGGCGTTGCGGTCATCATGGAGTCGAGGTATCCCGATGGAAAGGCAAAATCCCATGCGGCGGTGGCTGAGCGTAGCGGTGACTCTGTTGGTGATCTCGACCGGTCCGGCTTTTGCCTGGACGGCTCCGACCGGTAGCCGGTTGCCGACGATCGTGGGCGGGACGCTCTCGGGTAAAAAAGTCACTTTCCCCGAGGATCTGGCCGGGCGACCGGCCGTCCTGCTGATCGGTTTCACCCGGGACTCCCGGACACCCGTGGAAGCCTGGGCCAAGGCCCTGGCCAAGGCTGGCATCGACCCGGCGGAGACGCCCATTTACCCGATGCCGATGATCGGCAACGGTATCGGGACGCGTCTGGCCCGGCCCTTCATCGATAGCGGGATGCGGGGGGCCACGCCCAAGGCGGAACACGACCATGTCGTCACCGTCTATGGCGACCTGCAGCCGATCAAACAGGGGTTGCACGTCACCCCGGAGCACCCGGCCTACGTCGTCCTGGTCGACCGTAGCGGCACCATCGCCGGGGCCTGGGTGGGTCCGCCCGCCGACGCCGCGATTGCCGAGTTGCGGGCCCGGCTGAAAGGGCTCTAGCCCCGGTCTGTCCCCGTGGCTTACCAAAAATGATTACAAAAGAGCATCTTAAGTATATTTAATAGGCACTAGTTGCCAGAATGGAGAGACGGCGAGGAGGTCCCCGGATGACCGTCATGACCCTCCAATCGGGTGCCCGGCAGGCCATCGAGACCTGGATCGGCATCATCGACGGTGACATGGTACGTGCGACTCAGAAGGCACCCCGTCCCACCTTCATCGGGACAGGCAGACGGACCCGGGCCTCGGCCGGCCGGAGGGGCGGCTTTTTGGATCTGCCGGACGCGTCGCTGATCGTCAGTGACCGGATCGATGACAGCCCAGGCGTGATCGTCGCCTCATCCGGCAGGCTGCCCGTTGCAGGCCGCCAGCCCCCGGCAGGCGGCAATGCGGACCACCAGATGCCGGACCCCGAATTTTCCCTGGCCCACAGGATGTTCACGGCGATTTCCCGGGTGATCGCCGCCCAGAACGAGGGCTGTGACGGGGTGTTCAACCGGATGACATGAGCCGAGACGCTCGGGGCTTGCTGTTTGCCGGCGCCGGACACGATGGGGGCAGACTCTCCGATCTGCATGGCGGGGTACGGGCGGATCCGGTGCCCGGAAGAGGTGGGGTCGGTGCGGTACGACAAGGCGCTCACGTGTGGCTGGGATACTCTGTCGCTCAGCGGTGCGCCTGCCGCCGATGCCAAATCACCGATGGACGACCTGCCCACCGTCGCCCACTGGGGACAGGTCGCCCCCGACGAGACGATGACCCCGACCCGGCTCGAGATCCCTGTCGACCGGGACGGCGAGGGCCGTATTTCCCGTCCCGAAGCCCTGACTGCCATCGACCGGGCTGTCGACGTCGCCCGGTACCGTGCCCATGTGCAGCACGAGCCGTCGGCCGTCTGTCTGGATGCCCATGGCCGCATCGTCGTCTCCGTCCCGGGTCATGAGCGCACGGGCGACGACGTCCTGTTTTGGGTCGACCAGACTGGTAAACCGACACACCGGACATCAATCTATGAGTTGCAGGGCCGGCTGAACCTGCGTCTCGCCGGCCATGCCGAGGGCGGACGCAAAAGCGCCAGGGAGGCGGCCGACCTTTTGGGGGCGGCCACGCACGTGGCCACGGTCAATGACGGGATCACCGTACAGGGGACCCGGGTCCTGCCGGGTGCGGCCGAGACGATTGCCAGGACTCTGACGTCCCCTGTTGCCGTCACCGGGTCCGTGTGCCTGTCGCCGGATCAGCCGGAGGGGGCTTTGGCCCTGGCTTTTGCCGGGCGCCAGGATACCGAGGCCCTGGCCTATCTCGATGTCCTCATGGCGATGCCACCGGCCCAGGCCCGCAGTCTGGCTGACCTGATGGTGACGATGCTGCACTGCGATTACAACGCCGCAGGCCGTCACCCGGACAAACAGATCGGCGCCTATCTGCTGGTCAAAAACGCCCTGCACGACATCGCTTTTCCGGAAAATATCGGCCAGGGGAGCGTGGGCTCCTGTGCGGCGACGGTGGAGCAGATCAAACTGGCCCATGATCAGCCATATCGCTACCTGTTGCTCGTCCATGGTTTGGCGGGCGTCGAAACGGGTGTGTTGCCTAACGGAGAAACCGTGCAGGCGAATTTTTCCTACACAACGCCCCGGCACAAGCATGAAACACGGTCGTTAACGGCCTGTTTGATCCAAAATGCCCTGATGGCCTACGCCAAGGATCAGCCTACCTACAATTCGGATGATGACGCCGACGATGGCTTGACCGACCGGGAAATCAAACGGGTACACGATGGCCTGTTTCCGGATGACCACGTGACGTTTGCAAGGGGTGAGGCGGCCTGGTACGGCCTGACGCGGGCCATCGGGGAAAACCGCTACGTTTCGGTGGGGATGCACTACTCGAACAGCGGGCGGGGCAGCCTCCACCAAGTGCTCGTCACCGCCGTGTCCGCCAAAGACATCACCTACATCAACCCCTGGGGGCGTCTGGAGACGATGTCCGTGGCCCGGTTCCGCCCACGGATGGACACGGTGGCGGTGCCCACCCGTCGGGTCGCCCTAAAGTAGCAGCGTTGCGCCGGCGCCAGGCAAAGTCCTGTCTCGTGATTGCTGGGCTGCGGCTTCGGCGTGATTCGGGAGAATAGGTCGCCTTGCAGGCAATGAGGTCACCATTGGCCACTTCGTCTAGACCGGTGCGACGCTGCGCCATTTCTACCCCAAGAACTTCAGGTTAAGAGTTGCAACCGAACGCCCGCACGATGTGTCGCGACTCGGCCTCTCAGGCAGCTTTGGGCATGGTCGAAGTCGCCGCCTGCGGCACCGTAAAATACAAAGCCGTACCGGGGGGACGGGTGCTTTCGGCCCAAATCCCCCCGCCATGCGCCTCGACGATGCTGCGGGCAATGGAGAGTCCGAGCCCCGAGCCTTGGGCCGGCTTTGGTCCGCTCGCCTGCCAAAACCGGTCAAAGATGTGAGGCAGGTCTTGGGCAGGTATACCGGGGCCGCTATCAGCGACGCAGAATCTGACCCTGTCCCCGTCCGCACTGGCGCTGATCGCGATCGTCCCGCCGTCCGGCGTGAATTTGCAGGCGTTGCCGATCAGGTTGGACAGCACCTGCAGCAGCCGGTTGCGATCCGCCCAGACCGGCGGCAGGCCATCCGGGACCTGCATGCACAGCGATTGGCTCACTTGTGAAGCGATTGGCTCAAACAGGGCCACGGCCTCGGTGAGCAGTTGCGCGACGTTGACGGGGGCCCGTTGCAGACGCAAGGCCGCCGCCTGGGCCCGGCTTTCGTCGAGCAGGTCTCGGACCAGGACGCTCATCCGCTGTGTGGCCAACCGTATGTAGTCCACCATTTTAAGCATCGCCGCGGCCTGAGGACCTTCGTCGACGAGCTTCCGCAGCACTTCGGTACTCAGCAGGATGGTGTTCAGCGGGTTCTTCAGGTCATGGGAGACGGTTGCGAGGACGTTGTCCCGGTCGAGGGTGGCCATCACGGCCTCGTAAAAGCGTTCGGCGGAGTCCAGTCCGACTGCGATGGCGGTGGCGAGGTCGGTGATGAAATTCTGGCTGTCTGCCGCAGCATCGCCCAGATCGCGACCGATGACCCACAGCACCCCATACGGGCGCCCTTTGGTGTACAAGCGAACGCACACGGCTGATTGGCCATCCGTGAGCCTGCGCATCGCCTCGGCGAGGCCCTCGCCCGGCACCGGCTGCACGAGGGTGGTGAGTTGTTCCGGGCTCAGCCGCACGGGCTGGTTGCCCAGTGACACGAGCTGGGCGAGACTGCCGGGCGGCAGGGACCGGGTGACGACGGTGAGCCCATCGGCGCGGTCGCCCGCCGCGTCGGCGCCCACGGCCCCGCTGATCCGGCCGCCGACCAGGCTGGGGGCCTGCACGTCCAGCAGGCAGGCGTCGGCAAACGACCGGCACAACTGCTGCGCCGCCAGGTCCGCCCGCAGCGCCACGTCCGGGGCCACTTCGCTCATGGCGCCCGTCAGGCCGGAGAGGGTGCTTAGTTGCCGGTTGCTTGCCTGTGTCTTCGCATGGGCCTGCCGCACCTCGATGATCAGGCCCTCCCGGCTGGCGACAAGCCCCAGGATCCCCCCGACGACGAGCGCGTAGATGAGCAGGCGGAGGAGGACAATACCGTGCAGCGGCCCGACTGAGAAAATTTCGGGGGATAGGAGGTCCGCCAACGTGTAGAGGCTCACCAGCAGGGCCATGATCCCGGCCCCGAGCCCCAGCCAGATCGTCATCACGATGACAAAGGCGATTTCGATCGCATAAACGGCGCCATGCAAAGGCTCGTACAGCCACCACAATCCCACATTCAGCGCCACGCCCAACAGGAATGCCACCCCGAGGGACGCCCATCGCCACGCACTCTCGGAGTACACCGACCCCGGCCGTCGGCGGATCCAGGGGATGTCAGGCCACAACCGCATGGTGCCCTCCGAAGCCGTCTACGGGACGTGGTGGTTGTCGGTCCCGGGCGGCTTTGCGCACCATCGCCAGCACCGTGTCAGTGTCGACCGGCTTCTCCAGAAAGTACGGCGTGCCAACCCGTGCGGCGATCAGGTCCACGTCAGGCGCCCCGGACAGGAGGACGATCGGGATGTTTTCCTGTCCACAGTCGTGGACCAGCATCGCAGCGGCCATCCCGGGACCATCCAACTCCGGCATCTCGACATCGAGCACGACGACGTCCGGTTGAAATATCGGCAGGGTCGCCAGCCCCAATTGACCGTTCACCGCGTGGGCCACGCGAAAGCCCGCCATGTCGAAAATCAGGCAGAGCAGCGTCGCCAAGTCGATTTCGTCGTCCACAATGAGGACGGACGTCAGTGCTTGCATCCCGGCCACCTCCGCCCGCTCAGTCTACTTCAGGTTCAGGGCGTTTCGGGTTGCATCGACACGGTTTCAGCGATTTCCCATGATCTGGGGGCGAGGGAAACGCCCGTCAACGCCGCTGTTTTGCGATCGCCTGGCGCCGATGCTCGTGTCACTCGCTGACCTGGGCGGAATTGGGTCAGGAGTTGCGGTATTTGTACGAGTCGTAGCCGAACTGGCGGACGACCTCGAGTCGTCCTTCCTCGTGCCAAATGCAGAGGGATGGCAGGGGAATCCCATTGAAGGTGGAGTTCTTGACGATGGTGTAGTGGATCATGTCCTCAAACACCAGCTTGTCTCCCACCTGCAGCGGTTCGGCAAAGCTGTAGTCGCCGATCACGTCCCCGGCCAGGCAGGTGACGCCACCCAAGCGGTAGGTATGGGCCTGCACGCCGGGCTCGGCACTGCCGCGAATCTCCGGACGGTAGGGCATCTCCAGGGTGTCCGGCATATGGGCCGTGGCCGAGGTGTCCAGGATGGCGATGTCCATGCCGTTGTGGACGACGTCGAGGACGGAGGCGACCAAGGGCCCAGTACGCCAGCCCACGGCCTCGCCTGGTTCCAGGTAAACATCGACCCCGTGTTTTTGCCGGAAATCCTTGATCACCCGGATCAGCCGGTCGACGTCATAGCCCGCTTTGGTGATGTGGTGACCGCCGCCGAAGTTGACCCATTTCATGCGGGCGAGATAAGGTCCGAAATGCGTCTCGAAACTGGCGACGACCCGCTCCAGCGTATCGGAGCCGTTGCCGCAGTGGGCGTGGAAATGCAGGCCGTCCAAGCCGTCCAGCTCGTCTGGGCGGAACTCCGCCAGCGTCACCCCCAGCCGGGAATGGGCATAACACGGGTCATAGAGCGGGGTCTCGATTTCGGAGTGCCCCGGATTGACCCGGATGCCGCATGCGACATGGCGCCCAGTCTGCCTGGCCGCCATGACCTGCGGCTTGAATCGCCGCCATTGGCTGAAGGAGTTGAAGACAAGGTGATCGGCGAGCGCCAGGATCTCCGGGAACTCCGCCTCACTGAAAGCCACGGAGTAGACGTGTACCTCACCCCGCATCTCCTCGCGGGCCAGCCTGGCCTCGTGCAGGGAGCTGGCGGTGGCGCCGTGCAACACCTCGCGGACCCATGGAAAGGCGCTCCAGAAGGCAAAGCCCTTCAGGGCGAGGATGACCTTCCCGCCCGACTCCCGCTGGACCCGGTCCAGCAGGCGGAGATTGTCCTTGAGGGCGGCCTCCTCCAGCACGTAGGCGGGGGTGGGGACAGCCCGGATATCCAGCGGCACGGCCATCGTCAGCTGTCGCTATCGACGGTTTCGACCCAGGGCAGGCCGCGGACCATCAGCTCGGCCATGAAGGGATCGGGATCCATTTCCTCCACGTTGAAGACGCCCTGGCCACGCCACTTGCCTTCGAGCATCAGCTTGGCGCCGATGAACGCCGGCACCCCGGTGGTGTAGGAAATCGCCTGGTTATCCGTCTCCCTGTAGGCCTCTTCGTGATCGCAGACGTTGTAGACGTGCACCTTTTTGGGCGTGCCGTCCTTGATGCCCTCGATAAAGCAGCCGATGTTCGTCTTGCCCTTGGTGCGGGGCCCCAGACTGGCCGGGTCGGGCAGCATGGCCTTGAGGAACTGCAAAGGGACGATCTGCTGCCCCTGGAACGTGATCGGCTCGATCGAGGTCATCCCCACGTTTTCGAGGACGCGCAGGTGGGTCAGGTAGTTCTCCGAAAAGCTCATCCAGAAGCGGATGCGCTTCAAACCCTGCAGGTTCTTGCACAAGGACTCGAGTTCCTCGTGGTACATCAGGTAAATTTCCATCCGACCCAGCTCGACGGCATCGAAGGGCTTGTGCATGGCCATGGGCTCCGTTTCGACCCAGTCGCCGTTTTCCCAGTAGCGGCCCTTGGCCGTGATCTCCCGAATGTTGATTTCGGGATTGAAATTCGTCGCAAAGGGATAACCATGGTTGCCGGCATTGCAATCGACGATGTCGACGTAATGGATCTCGTCAAAGTGGTGCTTTTGGGCATGCGCACAAAAAATGTTGGTCACACCGGGATCGAAGCCGCAGCCGAGCAGGGCCATCAGGCCGCGCTCGCGGAAACGGGCCTGGTAGTCCCATTGCCATTTGTATTCGAATTTGGCCACATCAGGCGGCTCATAATTGGCCGTGTCGAGATAGTCGACCCCCATCTCCAGACAGGCGTCCATGATGGACAGGTCCTGATAGGGGAGGGCTGTGTTGATCACGAGCTTGGGCTTGTGCAGGGCGATGAGCCTGGCCACCTGGTCGGCGTGATCGGCGTCCACCTGGGCAGTCTCGATCGGAAAGGGGCGGCGCGCTTGGATCTGCGCCTTGATTTTCTCGCAACGGGCGACCGTGCGGCTGGCGATCACCAGACTCGTGAAAGTTTCCGGGGTCTGGCTGATCTTGTGGGCGACCACGCTGCCCACGCCGCCGGCGCCGATTAAGAGGACCTTGCTCATCTCTGTCTCCCGTTCGGGCGCCCGCAGGTAGGCCCGATGCCACGTATCAACTGTGTTTGCCCGGGCGAGGTCCGGCAAAGCCTGTCCCCGCCCGATGCTGTGCGCTCCCGACGATGGCCGGCGAATCGTCCATTACTTGTAACATGCTGCGGCCAAGCTGTCTTTTTCCCGGCCATTTCCAGGGACGGGAAATGGCGCTGCCCACGTCGCCCCGCGGCCCGGGGACGACGTCTTCCGGGGTCATTCGAGGGGTTTGAGGACGGACGCCCTGTCCAGGGTCACAGGACCCTTTTCGGACAGGGCCCGGCCATTCACCTTGGCGTCTGTCTGCATTCTGATCGGTCCTGTGGCCAGGAGCGTGCCGTTGAGCGTGGCATCGATGGCCACTGACGTCGCCCCGGGGACCTGCCAGATGATGCGGGTGGCTCTGGCGCCGCCGGTGAGGATCACCTGGCGGGCCCGATTCAGCGTCAGATCGCCATGGCTCTGGAAGATGAAGACGGCATTCGGATCACCCTTGGCATCGAGGGTGAGGTCCTGCATCGTGACAGTCGCTCCCAAGGTCGTGCCATACAGGCCCGGAGACAGCGTCAGGCCACCGAGTTCGTCCGGGATGAGGGTCAATCCTGCCACGCGCTGGGCCACCTCGCTGATCGCGGTGGACAGATCCAGGACGGCTTTGATTGTCGCGGGGCTGCTGGCCAGGATGTTGCCGTTGATCGTGGCAGGCGGGAAGCCGGGCGTCGAAAACCCGTTCGTGAAACCCAGGTCGCCCCGGATCACGGAGGCGCCGGTCGTGGCGAAGGTCGAGCCGGAGAGCACAGCGTAAGGGGCGGCTGTGCCGAGGGCGGGCAGGGCCTGTGCCGCCGGCGGTTGGCCGGTCGTAAAACGCCACGTGGTCCCTTCGGCCGGGGAGACGCCGTTCAGGTCCTTGACGCTGTTGGTGATCGTTGCGGTGTAGGTGGTATTCGCCGCCAGGTTCTGCAACGGGATGAAGAGGGCCGCATTGCCGACGAACGAGATCCGGCCGGGGACGGCAGTGGCACCCTGCATGAGGGTGAACGTCGTTGCATTTACGGTGGTCGTATTCAGCAGCTCACTGTAGCTGACGGCAATCCGGGGGAACAGGGAAACGCCGGTGGCATCGAGGGACGGCGTGGTCCCAGTCGCGGCCACGACGACCGTGTCCGGGGTCGCCCCCGTGGTGAAGCGGCTGACGAACGCGCTGGCCAGGGCCGTCCCGACGCGGTCTTTGACCACTGGGGAAATCGTCAGGGTGTAGGCCGTAAGGATGGACAACGCTGCCGCCGGCACGAAGGTCACCGTCGGCAGACCGATGGCGTCCACATAGGTCACGGTGCCTGCGACCGGCCGATCACCGGCCATCAGGGTGACGGCCGCCGTGGTCACGGTCGCCGGGTCGAGCTTGCGGTCAAAAGTGACCGTCAGCTTACCGGCCCCCGTCGCTTTGAGGTTGGGTGCACCGGTGGCGGCGGCGGCGGCGGTGGGCGCAGAGGCCAAGCCGATCGCCGCTGCAGGAGCGGTCGTGGTCGGGGTGGCGGAGGCCGAGGTGCCGGGTGCGGATGTCGTCACGGCGGCGGG
>JACMPN010000070.1 GCA_014377495.1 Candidatus Sericytochromatia bacterium | reverse complement strand
CGTCCGACATCTGCGGGTGCTGGTGGCAGAGGACGATCCGATCAGTCAGGAGGCTCTCCGGACGCTGGTCGGGAGCCGGGGGCACGAGGTCGTGGTCGTCGGCAACGGGACCGAGGCGCCCGCCCTGGCCAAGTCCGGCCCGTTCGATCTGGCCATCCTGGACCTGCAGATACCCTTTATGGATGGCTTGAGCGTGTGCCGTGCCATCCGGGAGTGGGAACGTCAGGATCCTTGCAGCCGGCTCCCGCTGGTGATGTTGACGGCTCATGCGTCCCCGCAGTGGGCCGAGCTGTGTCGCGAGCAAGGCATCGATCTTTACCTGACCAAGCCGCTTCAAGCGGACGCCCTGGCAGCCATTTTCGCCTTTGTGGCCGGTGACGGCGAACCTGTTGCTTCCCTGCCGGATGACGATACAGGCGTAGCCAGCCGCCAAGTAGGACCACCGGCGCTCGACCCGGAAACGGTGGACGTCGTCCGGCGGGCCTTCCGTCAGGATGCCCCGGAGCTGATGATCCGCTTGCGAGGTGCCTGGGACCAGGGAGACCTTGCGGCGACGGCTCACTGGGCCCACCGCATTGCGGGCGGTCTCGCTTACCTGGAGGCCGCCCGCAATGGTGGACCTGGCCGGAAGGCTCGAGCGGGACGCGGGCCATCCCGACGCCTCGGCTTGGCTTTCAGCGCTGATCGTCCGACTGGTGTCACTGTGTGCGGCACTGGATCAGGTGTCGGGCCAAGGGCAGGAAACTCTCGGCCGGATCCGCTCCTGAAAACGTCCAGGCGATCATCGGGTCCGCGAGGTGTTGCAATCGGGCGGCTCACTGCCCGGTGTCATGGTTGGGTGACCGTCGTCAGGCATGCAAATCTTCGGGGAAAGCGGGATTCAAGGCTGCACACCGGGGTCGCAGGCGGCAACCCCAGTGACCGTAAGTCTTTGCTCTTGATGTGTGGGCGGGAATGTCCTCACTGGGCTAATCGGCATGCGGTGACGCCCCGAAAACACAGTAATAACGCCTTTTTAACGCATTCTTTAGCCTGGACTTCAGCCTCTCTTAAGGTCGTCATAAGTTTCTTAGGGCAACCCGCGGGGGTTTGGCACGCATAACAGAAGGGTCACCCCGGTGCGGCGTTCGCCAAATTGGCCAACATCACCGAAATTCCGAGGGATAGACGAAAATCCAGTCTTTCCCTTCGAATACCCGATCTTCAAGAGGAGTTTCCCCATGAATTCCGCCATCTCCAACACGTACCAGTCGGCAGCAACCAGCTTCGGGAACTTCACGCAATCGGCCAGCACTGGCTTCGGCAGTGCCGCCCAGACCGCCTCGACAACCATGGGCACGGACTCCATGGACATCGGCGGGATCGGCGGGATGGTCGGCCACGGCATCGGTGGTGGCGTCGCCTCCTTTTTCCAAGCAAAGAATGTCCTCACCGCCTTCGGGGTGGGCAAGGCCGCCACGGGCGCCGCTAACGCCGTCCACGCTTCGGCAGCCGTCGAGGCTGGCACCAAAGTCGGTTTCATGGGCAAGATCAGCGGCGGCGTCAAGGGCATCCTCGGTGGCTTCAAGGCCGCCCTGCCCGCCATGCTCAAGGGTGTCGGCATCGGTGCCGCTGTCAGTGGTGTCGTCTCCGCCGGTGTGAACGGTTACCGGGCTTTGGTCACCAAGGAAATCACCGGCCGCCAGGCTCTGGGTGAGATCGGTGCCGACACCGTGACCGGGGCCGTGAGCTCGTTGGGTGGTCTGGCCATGGGTGCCGCCGTCGTCGGTATCGCCGGCACGATGCTCGGTGGTTTGCCGCTGACGATCCTCGGTGTCGTCGCCGGTATCGCCGGTTCGCTGATCACCGACAAGCTGATGAGCAAGTCCGGTATCCGGAACGGCATCCGGGATGCGATCTCCGGTGGCTCGGCCGCTCCGGCCAGCACGCCGGCTCCGATCCCCACGCCGACCCCAACGCCGCTCCCGACCCCCACGCCGACCGGCGGCGACTTCTAAGCTCGGAAACACTGAAAGACCGCTCTCTTCGGAGGGCGGTCTTTGCGTTGGGGGCTCCTGGATCAGCGCAATGGAACCGACAGAACTGCCCCTCAGCCCAACGGTGCCGATCCCAGATGTGACGGTGCCCCGGTCATGCGTGGTTGTCCGGAGCAAAAGCCCCGGCAGGCGTCACCATACGCATGACGTATCCGACCGAACGAACGGTATACACCAGACGTGGCTCCCCCTCGCTTTCCAGCTTTTTGCGCAGGAGTTTCACGTAGGCCTCCAGCACGTTGCTCTCACCATCGAAGTCCGGCCCCCACACCGAGTCCATCAACTGCTGATGGGACTTGACGACTTCAGGCGATTGCATGAGCCGGAGCAGCAACTCGTATTCCTTTTGAGTCAGCTGAATCTCCCGGTCCCCGCGCCACACCCGGCGTTGGCCCGGCCACAGCGTCAGGTCTTCATACCGCAGCGAGATCTCCGGACTGGCCGTCCCCATCGTCCTCAGCCGGGCGGCGACTCTGGCGAGCAACTCTTCCGGTGCCACGGGCTTGATCACGTAGTCGTCGGCACCGGCCTGTACCCCGGCTACCCGATCGGGGATCACTTCGCGCCGGGTCAGCATGATGATGGGGACGTTCGTTTGTTGCCGCAAACGCCGGCAAACCTCGATGCCTGCGAGGTCCGGCAGCATCCAGTCCAGGATGATCAGGTCGCAGGGGGCGTCGAGCGCCAGTGCCAACCCGCGATAACCGTCCTCGGCAATGACAGGCTCGTATCCGGCCTTGGTGAGCACATGCCCGATCAGGGCCAGGGTCGTACGGTCGTCTTCGACGATCAGGATGCGTGGTTTCGACGCGGGGAGACATCTGCTTCCATGCGGCATGGCGGAACACCGGCAATGCCTGACACATTTTTCGAGGTCAATAGAGGCCGCCTAGGCTCCCAGGGGCAAACAACCAAGTCAGCTCCTATACAAGGCGTGAGCCGATGAATTGAGAAGTCAAGCCATGGACCGCGCCGGTCGATCCAGGCGGTTGGCGATGGAAAGGGTGTCTAGCATGGCGGTGTCCCGACAGAAGGACCAAGGACCCTACACCGACCTGTTGCGCTGGCAGATGCGCGGTCTTCTATTGGCGATTCTGGGCGTCATCGTGGTGGTGGGACTGCGGATCCTGGGCCTGGTGTGGGCTGGTCGCAGCACGTTGGTCGAACCCTTCGAATTGGTCACCCTGGCATCATGTGGCTTCTGCTTCATCCTGCTCCGCCGCCAGGCTTTTTTCGTCGCTGCCTGGTTTTTCTTCTTGAGCCACATCGCCACTATGGTGGTGACGGCCCTGGTGATCCGGGTGAACATGTTGGCGTTTTTGCCGCTGGTCATTGCCGGGGCAGGTTTCATGCTCCGGCCGAACATGGTCCTGGTCATTGCGGGACTCTGCATGGGAGCGACCGTGTCGGTCGGCCTCTCGAGTCACCTGCCGTTCCTGGACCCGGGGAGCATTATCCGACCCTCCCACGCGTTGGTCATCCAGCAATACCTTTCCCTGGAGGGGTTGGCGACGATGCTCGGCTGGTCCAGCGCTCGATTCCTGCACGATTTGGTGGGCGAAAGTGCCCTGGCGCAGCGGCACTCCCACCTCAAGTCCGCATTCCTGGCCCGGATGAGCCATGAGATCCGCACCCCGCTGAACGGGGTCGTCGGCATGGTGCAAGTCCTGCGGGAAAGCGGCTTGAACGTCCATCAACAGGCATCGCTCGCCACACTCTCCCGGGCCGGCGATGCCCTGATGGGGATCGTCAACAACGTCCAGGACCTGTCCAAGATCGAAGCAGGTCACCTGCAACTGGTGGCGCTGCCCTTTGATCTGTGGACGTTTATGGTCGGCGTTGGGGCGCTATTCCGCCCGGAGGCCACCCGCAAAGGGCTCACCCTCACGATTGCGCCCGAGGTGCCCCGCTGGGTCATCGGCGATGCGCTACGGGTCGGGCAGATCGCCACAAACCTGATCAGCAATGCCGTGAAGTTCACCGAGCAGGGGACCGTGGCCGTGTCCCTCGACGGCGGCTGGGGCGATGCGCCCCAGGTGCGCCTGACAGTGGCGGATACCGGCATCGGCATTCCCCCACAACAGGCCGAGACCATCTTCGACGACTATGTTCAGGGGTTGGACAGCGAGACGATCCGGTCCCAAGGCACCGGCCTCGGGCTGGCGATCTGCCGTCAGCTGACGGTCGCCATGGACGGACGTATCTGGTTTGACAGCCCTCCCGGTAAGGGGACCGCCTTCATGGTCGAAGTCCTCCTGCCACCGGGGACGCCCCCACAACTGCCGGACCCGCAGGATCACGCCCCCGTCCGACATCTGCGGGTGCTGGTGGCAGAGGACGATCCGATCAGTCAGGAGGCTCTCCGGACGCTG
>JACMPN010000069.1 GCA_014377495.1 Candidatus Sericytochromatia bacterium | reverse complement strand
CGGCCCCGGGGGATGATCTGGCCCACCGTCACCGCCAGGGCATCCGTCTGCTCGGTCACGGGCAGATAGAGCGTAAAGACCGTGCCCTCACCCGGGGTGCTGTCGACGGCGATGGTCCCGCCGGCCCCACTGACGAGGCTGTGGCAGGTCGCCAGTCCGAGCCCCGTGCCCAGGCCCACCGCCTTGGTCGTGAAGAACGGCTCGAAAATATGGGCCATCGTCTCCGGCGGGATGCCGCCCCCCTGATCGGCAATGGCGATGGTCGCGTAGGTGCCGGGGAGCAGCGTCGTCGACGGGATCAGGTCCAGATGGCGCAGGGTCGTCACCTGAGCCGTCGTGATCCGGATCTCGCCGCCGAAGGGCATCGCATCACGGGCGTTGACCAGCAGGTTGAGGATCACCTGCTCGAACTCCGTCGGATCGATCAACAGATGGGGCTTGGCCGCCGCCGCATCGAAGCAGACGGTGATGTCCTCGCCCAGCAGGCGATTGATCATCCCCATCATGTCGGCGATGGCGGCGTTCGGGTCGATGACACGGGCCTGCCGCGGGGTCTGCCGGGACACGGCCAACAACTGGCGCACGAGCGACGTGGCCCGTTCGCTGGCCCGGAGGACCTCGTCGAGATCGGCCAGCACCGGATCGTCCCCCGCCAGGGACTCCCGGGCGAACTCCGTAAAGCTGATGATCGCCATCAGGATATTGTTGAAGTCGTGGGCGACGCTGCCCGCCAGGCGGCCGAGGACCTCCATTTTCTGGCCGCTGCGCAGTTGCTGCTCCAGCCGCCGGTTTTCCGTGACGTCCAGGGCCAGGCCGATGGTGCCCGTGACGAGCCCATCGCCATCCCGCAGGGGTTGCAGCCGACATGCGAAGTGCCGGTCCTGCCACTGGAAGTCGAGCTGGGCCAGCAAGCCTCCCAGGGCTTGCTGATGGGCATCGTACATTTCCTGCCCGTTCAGGGGATCCAGGATCTTGTCGGTGATCGCCTGACCGAACGAACCGGCCTCCGGCACGTGATCGGTGACGTGCTGGCGGTCGAGCATCTCGGCCACCCGGAGGGTCGTATCGGTCGTCCAGACGAGGCCGGGCAACTGCTCCAGGATGGCCGTCATCTCGGCTTCCCGGGCCAGCAGGGCGCGATTGGTGTTCCGCAGCTCCTTTTCCCGGGCCTGCAGCTCGATCAGCTGCACCTGCAGGGCTTCCTGCTGGCGGACGATCTGGGACCGCAGCGTGCGTTTGTCCAGGGCGTTCGCAACGGCCCGGCGCAGGGACTCACCATTGAACTGGCCTTTGATCAGGTAATCGTCGGCCCCCCGTTTCATCGCCTCGACGGCGACATGCTCGCCACCGCCGCCGGTCAGCATGACGACCGACGTCACCGCGTCCCGGAAGGTCTCGATCAGGTCGAGCCCGTCCACGTCGGGCAAGTGGTTGTCCAGCAGCACACAATCGAAGTCCGTCGATTTCAACTTATCGATGGCTTCCTGGCCCGTGCCGCATTCATGGACGTCGTAGCCGGTGCCCAGCAACCGGCGGACGACCTCCCGATCGAGGGGATTGTCTTCGACGATGAGGATGGAGGGCGCCGTCACGTCATCCGGCCCATGGGGAACTCGACGATCCGCCAGAAACTGTCCAGCAGATCGATCAGCTTGACGAAGCCATTGCCGACGTCGTTCTTGACCAGGTAGCCGGCGACGTTGAAGTCGTAGGCCGCCATGATGTCCTCCTCGCTGTTGGAGGTGGTCAGCACGAAGACGATGCAGTCCCGCAGCAGATCGTCGCCCCGCAACTCGCGCAGGAACTCCACACCGTTCATCCGGGGCATGTTGATGTCGAGCAGGATGAGCAGGGGCCGGGGGGGGCGCGGGCTGTGCGCCTGCCCCCGCAGGATCCGCAGGGCCTCGATGCCGTCTTCGGCCTCAATAATCGGGTTGGCGATCTTCTGCCTGGCAAAGGCCCGACGTACCGCTTCCCGGTCGATCTCATTGTCGTCCACCAGGAGGATCGTTACCTGACGGCTCAGAGCGAGGCTCATGTCGCCTCCCCCCATCGTTGGGGCCAGCTAAAGCGGAACGTCGTCCCCGATCCGACGGTCAACTGGATATGGATCGTGCCGCCATAGCTTTCCACCAGCTTTTTGACGATCGCCAGGCCGATGCCGCTGCCGCTGCCCTCGTCCCGGGGCCGCAGGGTCTGGAACATGCGGAAGACCCGCTCGTGAAACTCGGGGGGGATGCCCGGTCCATCGTCGCTGACGGTGAAATACAGCCAGTTCCCTGCCCCCTCCACGGAGATGGTGATCCGGCCTTCCGGACCACCGTGGTGCTTGATGGCGTTGCTGACGAGGTTGCGGAGGACCTGTTCCAGTGAGACGCGGGGCGTCTCCGTCCGAAATCCGGCGGCGCTGACCTCGATCCGGAAGCCGGGAGGCGGATCGATGAACCGCAGCACATCGTCAATGGCATCGCCCACGGCAAAGGAATCGGAGGCAGAGGCCGTCCGACCGATCCGGGAGTAGGCGAGCAAATCGTCCAACAGCCGCTCCATGCGGCCGATGCGCTCCTGCATGACGATCAGGTGTTTGGCCGTGACGACGGGCAGGGCGTCACCCAAGTCCTCGACGACCCACTTGGCCAGGTTGTCGATGTCCCGCAGGGGGGACTTGAGATCGTGCGACGCCACGTAGGCAAAGTCATCCAGATCCTTGTTGGAACGGGCCAGATCGGCCAGGTGACGCTGGATCCCGAGGTCCAGTTGCTTGCGTTCCGTGACGTCGTCGAATATCACCCCGACATAGTGGTTGAAGAGGGGAAAACAGCGGACCTCAAAATAGACGGTCTTGCCGTCGACGACCCATTCCGTCGACCAGGCATGCCGCTCGCCCGACGTCACCGCCGACGCAAAGTGCGCCGTCGCCGGGGAATGGACCCGATCCGGCCACAACTCCCGAAAAGTCCGCCCGACCTCAGGCTGCATCTGGTTCACATCCGCACCCGCATTGGCGGCCATCAGCCGAAACGAGCCGGGATCGGGCGGGTTGTCCCAGTGAAAAATCAGCATGCCGGCCGTTGCTTGGTTGAACATGTGCACATAAAGCTGCAGATGGTTTTGGGCGTGACTGACCTGCGCTTCGCGAGCGTGGAGGTACGATGCGCCGATCGTGCTCAGGATCACGTCGACACAGCCGTCCATGCCCACCAGCACGAGGCGGGCCTGGGTCTCGTCAAGCCGTAGGGCAGCGGCCTGGACGACCTGCCGAAAGGAGCCCACCAGACAAAACCAGTCCTGGAAGCTGGCCCCCATCGCGGCGTACCGCACCCCCTGGGCCGCCAAGTGCTCCAGAAAAGGCTCCCAACGTCCCTCCACGAACGCTTCCCGCTCGCGGTGCTGCCGGCGTTCGCCGACCGGTCCGCAGAAGTCGAGATTGGTCGCGAAGACTGGGATGTTGACGGCGGCCTCGTACATGGCCCGCTCGACTTCGGTCCGCACGCGTTCGAGCACGGCATGGAAGGCCTGGAACGCCTGCTGATCCGTCCTGAGATGGATCGGTGTATCGACGGCAGACAACGGATCGGACGTCATGTGGGCTCCAATAAGTCAGAACTGACACAAGTTTGCAACAACGGCCCTGATAAGCACCGTCATTGACGATGATCAAAACCAATTACCCATTATGCAATATACAGGTCTATCATACCCGCGATCATGCGTCATTCGTACTATTTATCTAACACCGACAACCAATCACTACTTGCGCGGAATCAGACTCCCAACGTGCATCTGGTCAGGATTGAGACCAAACGACCAAGGGCCGGCTGCATCGCGTGCAGCCGGGCCGTGGTCGTTTGGTCTCAGTTCTGTTGGCCGCTCTTGACCAGCTTGGCCCAGGCATCCCGCAGGGGCACGATGCGGTTAAAGACGAGCTTGCCGTCTTTGGTGTCGATCGGATCGGAGTAGAAGTAGCCTGTGCGCTCGAACTGGTAGAACGTCCCGGGGGCCGCATCCGCCACGCTGGGCTCGATGAAGCCCTGCAGCACCGTCAGGGAGTCGGGGTTGAGCACGGTCCGGAAGTCCTCGGCCTTGGCCGGGTTTTCGACGGTGAAGAGCCGGTCGTACAACCGGACCTCGATCGGCTTGGCCTGGGCGACCGGCACCCAGTGCAGGATGCCCTTCACCTGGCGGCCGTCCACCGGATTGCCGCCCTTGGTGTCCGGGTCGTAGGTGCAGTGCAGCTCGACGATCTCACCGCTGGCGTCCTTGACGACGCTTTCGCACTTGATCACGTAGGCCCAGCGCAGGCGCACTTCCTTGCCGGGCGAGAGGCGGAAAAACTTCTTCGGCGGGTCTTCCATGAAGTCGTCCCGTTCGATGTACAGCTCTTTCGAGAACAGGACCTGCTTCGTCCCCATCCGGGCGGGCTCGTCCGGGAAAAAGGGCGCCTCGATCTCCTCGACCTGACCCTCCGGGTAGTTGTCGATGATCACCTTGATCGGCTTGAGGACGGCCATCACCCGGGCTGCCCGCGGGTTCAGGTCGTCGCGGATGCAGTGTTCCAGGACGGCGACATCCACCATGCTCGCTGCCTTGGAGACGCCGATGACCTCGCAAAAGGCCCGGATCGACTCCGGCGTGTAGCCTCGGCGGCGCAGGCCGGCGATGGTCGGCATGCGGGGATCATCCCAGCCGGCCACGTGTCCGTCCTTGACGAGGGTCAGCAGGTTGCGCTTGCTCATCATCGTGAACGAGAGGTTGAGCCGGGCAAACTCGATCTGCTGCGGGTGGCACGGCGTCTGCAGCGTGTCCAGGACCCAGTCGTAAAAGGGGCGCTGATCCTCGAACTCCAGGGTGCAGATCGAATGGGTGACCCCTTCGATCATGTCCTCGAGCGGGTGGGCGTAGCTGTACATCGGGTAGATGCACCAGGCGTCGCCCGTGCGGTGGTGGTGGTCCCGCCGGATCCGGTAGAGGGCGGGGTCCCGCAAATTGATGTTCGGCGAGGCCATATCGATTTTGGCCCGCAGCACCTTGCTGCCGTCGGGAAACTCGCCGGCCCGCATGCGGGCGAAGAGATCGCAATTGTCGGCCACGGACCGGTCCCGGAACGGGCTGTCCTTGCCCGCTTCGGTCAGCGTCCCCCGGTACTCCCGGATCTGCTCGGCCGTCAGGTCGTCGACATAGGCCTTGCCCAGGTTGATCAGTTGGACGGCATAGTCGTAAAACCGCTCGAAGTAGTCGGCGGCGAAGTAGAGGTGTGTGCCCCAGTCGAAGCCGAGCCAGCGCACGTCGTTTTCAATGGCATCGACGTACTCGACGTCCTCTTTCGTGGGGTTGGTGTCGTCGAAGCGGAGGTGGCACTGGCCGTTGTTTTCCAGGGCCAGGCCGAAATTCAGGCAAATGGACTTGGCATGGCCGATGTGCAGGTAGCCGTTCGGTTCGGGTGGGAACCGGGTGACGACCTGACCGCCGAACTTCGAGGTCTTGGAGTCTTCCGCAATGATGCTGCGGATGAAGTTGGACGGGGTAGCCGGCGTGGCCGTCTCGGTCGTCGTCATCGCGGGTTCCCTTTTTGTCTCTCGGCATGGCCAGTGGTCGGGTCGCCGGATGGCCACGCAACGCCACGCCGAACGTGGCTGCGGGCGGCATGCCCACTCCGTCAACGGGGGGCACCCGGCGTGTCGGGCCCATGCTGGCGACTCATTGGCAGGGTACAGGAAAGGCCCGGACCCTGCCAGCGAGGCCGCAACTGCAGGCTTCAACCTGGCGATCGGTCCGGTGCTAGGCGTCGGCGCCGATCAATTCGGCGGCCTGACGCTCCCAGCTGTCCATGTTGCTGAGCACGTTCCGGACTTCGACGTCCGAACTGTCTTCCGTGATCCGGTCCAGTTCAAGTTCGGCATTCGTCATGTATGGCAGCACCAGACCCAGGGCTTCCACGTACTGTTCGTCGCTGAGCTGTTTCTTCGCCTTCACACGCGTGGCATCCAACTGCTTGCGCCGTTGGCCTTTGAGTGCGAGACGGTCTTCGATGTCTTCCATGGTGTTTGCCTCCGGCTGGGTGACGACGTCACGGGTGGGGATCCATCAGCCCCGATCGTAGCAGGTCGGCCCCGACTGAGCGTTGCCCCGCAGGCGGGAACCGCACACTCGGATCACCCGGCCACCGACGCCGGCATCGCCATCGCTTTCACCCCACCGGCGCCGGTGGGAAAATGCGGCGGCGCAAGGCGGCCAGCCAGCATGGCGCCGCCGGAGCGGGAGGTGGAAGGACAGCACAGGACAAGTCGAGGAGTCCAAGCCGGGCGACATGACCGTCCGGCAAGCCGGCCATCTGGGCGACGGAGCGACCAAAAACGACGTCGAGACGGGTGAACTGCCGAAGGATTTCTATGCCGAGATCGGTCACAAAGGTGGCCAAAAGGTGAAGAATCTGATCGCACAGGGTGCGCAGGCACAGGATCAGGGCTAAGTTGCCCGCTTGACCGCCATGACGGACAAAGCCCGACCCGGATGACCCGGTCGGGCTTTGTGGCGTTGTAACCTGCGAGATGAGGGGCGTTCGCCCCCCTGCTCAAGTTTCCTTAGCTGCGGATGATCGCCAGCGCTTCGTCGCGGAGTTTTTCCATCGCCTCTGCCGACTCGGCCTCGCAGTTCAACCGGACCAGTGGCTCGGTGTTGCTGATCCGCACATTGACCCACCAACCTGTGACACCAACGATAGAGATGCCGTCGATGCGCAGGATCTCGCCCCGGGGCCCGAAGGCGGCCTCGATCTTGGCCAGGGCACCTTGGGGATCTTGCACCACGGAGTTGATCTCGCCGGAGATGTGGTAGTCCGCCGTCTCCTTCATGGCTTCCTTGAGACCCACACCCTTGTCGGAGAGGGTCTTCAGGAGCAGCAGGGCCGTCAGGTTGCCGGAATCGAAGTAGGCGTCATGGTGCCGGAAGTAGTAGTGACCGGACACCTCGCCACCGAACTCGGCCTTGTGCTCCCGCATGAAGTTCTTCGCCGGGGCGTGGCCCACCTGCCACATCTTGGTGCGGCCGCCCAGACGGGCCACCGTGTCCTTGACGTAGTTGGAGCAGCGCACATCATAGACGATCAGTGCGCCGGGATGGGCGGCCAGCACGGGCTGGGCCAGCAAACCGACGATAAAGTCGCCGGAGATGAACGTGCCGTCGGCATCGACGAAAAACGCCCGATCGGTGTCACCATCCAGGCCGATGCCCAGATCCGCCCCGATCTCCTTGACCTTAGCAACCATGTCCCGGCGGTTTTCCTCGATCAGCGGATTGGCCTCGTGGTTGGGGAACGTCCCGTCCAGTTCGTAAAATAACGGCGTCACCTCGATGGCCGTCTTTTCGAACAACTTGGGCAGGATCAGGCCGCCCATGCCATTGCCGGCGTCGATGACGACTTTCAGGGGTTTCAGGCTCTCGGGTGGGACGAAGGAGTGCATGAAGGCGATGAAGTCGTCGAGGACGTCGATCTGGGTGATCGTGCCCGGCGTGGCGGAGGGCTGCCCCAGGTCGCCGGAGCGCACCCGGGCTTCGATGGCTTCGAGGCCGCTGCCCAGGCCCATGGGGATCGCCTTTTCGCGGACGCACTTCAGGCCCTGGTACTGGGCCGGGTTGTGCGAGGCGGTGACCATGATGCCGCCGTCGGTCTTCCGGTCAATGACGGCAAAGTACATCATGTCCGTGCTGCAGAGCCCGATGTCCACCACGTCGACGCCGGCCTCATTCAGTCCTTTCATCAGGGCTGCGGACAGAGAGGGGCCGGAGTCGCGCATGTCGCGGCCGACGATGACCCGCCTGGCGCCCGTAAAGGCCGCATACGCCCGACCGACTTGATAAGCCAAGGCCTCCGTGACGTCATCGCCGTAGATGCCGCGTACGTCGTATGCCTTGAAGGGAGCCGCCATGGATGCCTCCTCGTGAAAGAGTGGGATAGGGTGGCGCCGCCACGCCGCCAGGGCGCTTCAGCAATCCGTCCGCCGACCGGTTGTGACCCACTGCGGGACGGGCCGCCAAACCGGGGTCACGTCGACGGACTTCAGTCTAGCCGCCTGTCCGCAAAACCGACACCGCGACGCACCCGATCGGCCGACTTTATGTCAACCGGATGACCGGCACGATGACCGACATCTCCCAGCTGCGGGCCGGCGGGACCGCCGAGGCGATCGGCAATGCCAGGCTGTACCAGACGACGCTGCAGGCGATCCGCAGGCCCAACCCCTGATCATCAGGAAATCCCAACGATCTGGCGTCGCTCGACCCGGCCGTTCAGCCATGCGCTCAGACTGCCCCCAGAGCCTGCCCGGCCACCCGGGAAGATCGCCCGGAAACCGACCACGGCAGCTTTGTCGGGCTTCCGACGTCCGGCACCGCGTGGAGGTGTCATGATCCTGGCATGCAAGCAGAAGGAGACTCCTCATGACGGACCAGGCACCGGGCCGGCCCTCTGCCGCGCGGGCGGAGGCTGTGCGAGGCTGGGGGCAGGGATGGCGAGGGGCCCGCCGGGCGGGCCGGATCGCCGTAATCCTCTGCCTGCTGATGAGCGCCTGCGCCTCACAAAGCAGTCAGGCGGAAGAACCGCTCACGCAGCCGATTCAGAAAACACAGGGGAGTACGGCCATGACCGACGACTGGAAAACCAAATCGGACGCCTACTGGCGGGAGCATCTGACGCCCCAGCAGTACCACGTCCTTCGGGAGAAGGGCACCGACCGCCCGTTCTCGGCGCCTGACGACCATGGGACGGTCAAAGGTGTGTACCGCTGCTCGGGCTGTGGTCTGGAGTTGTTCAGTTCGCAGACCAAGTTCGACTCGGGCTCGGGCTGGCCGAGCTTTGGGGCACCGATCGCCCCGGATCACGTGACTGAACATGTGGACAACAGCAGCTTCATGACCCGCACAGAGCTGCTCTGTCAGCGCTGCGGCGGCCACCTCGGCCACGTCTTCAATGACGGCCCGGCGCCGACGGGCCAGCGGTACTGCATCAACGCCTCGTCACTGGACCTCGACTCCAAGGAGGCGCCCTGACGATCTGCGGCCCGAAACACACGGTCGAAAGATTCGGGGGGGGCGTTCGAGCGCACGTCGTTGGCGGGTGGCGTCCTCACCTCACCCCCCCCAGCCCCCCTCTCCAAAATGGAGAGGGGGGAGCGCCGGCCCGTTGCGCTGGTCTCTGGTCGCGCCGCATGGGCCACCGAGTGGCACGGTGAGCAGCATCGCAACGTCCGGCTCGACATTGGGTGGGAACGGCGGTTTCGCCTGTGCCGCCACCGATAGCCGGACGTGGCAGCACGGTGTGGCCGAAGACGCCGTCGCCAAAGCCACCGCCTGGGGCACGGCCGGGGGATTCGTCTTTGGCGGCGTCAGCGGCGTAATCGCCCAGCGAGCCTCCGGCCTGCTCCGGGCCTTGATCCGCACCAGCGCCGCCACTCCCAGACCTGTTGGCCTAGCACCCGCCATCAAGGTCAAGGAGCCTGGCTCCATGCTCAATGTGCCTGCCGCCAAGATCCCACTGAAGCCCTCGGCTTCCAGACGACGAACTATGCTTCCCACGGCCAACCCGTGTTCCGCAATGGCAACCGCTTCATCACGCCTGACGTGGACAGCCACCGGGGCGGGGCTTGGAAGATGGCCGAGCCGGTCTTGGCGCTCGGCAGCAAATCCACCCGCCTGGGCACCGATCATGCGGCCCTGAACCGGCCCGTTGATTGAGCCTGGCGCACTACCGGCTGACGAAGTACGACCCGACCCGACGGGACGCCAGCGGTGCCTACACCGGAGACGGCTGGACCTCGTTCGGTGACGTCGGACAGACCTTTGCCGGTGTCGTCCTCACACGGGCAGCCTACGTATTAGGGCGAACAGGCCTATGTCAAAGCTTTGCTGGCGTGCGTTGCCGAGGCCGGGTTGGAGACCCTGTGCCTCAAGGCGTTGGAAATCCCCGAGACCGATGCGAGCGACGAAGCGGCGGTCCCGCACGAGCGCGACTGGTTCGGCGGCGCAGCACT
>JACMPN010000068.1 GCA_014377495.1 Candidatus Sericytochromatia bacterium | reverse complement strand
CTCAACCGCCCCTCGCCGGCTTGTGGGCGCTGGCGGTTGCTGGCTGATTGGCGACTGAGCCGCATCGACACGCATGAATGGCACTTCCTATCCCTTTGGTCATCGGGCCAGTTGGCCGGCAGGGTTCTTAGGGCAGGATTAAACCCCGGCTAAGCTTGCGGGGCGCGGAACGGCAATGCCGCGAATTCAGGGAGTTCTCGGGCGATGGCGGCCTCAAGTCGACCACGCGGGTGATCTCGGCGTGCATCTCGTCCTAGGCTGCCGGACCAAACGCACCGATGTCATCGCTGGCAAGGATGATCAGCGGGGCCCCGGGCACAGCCGGACAAAACGGAAACGATTGCGATCGTTTTGGAGGAGGACAATCCCAGCGGCCACGAGCTCACGCAGCGTCATCCTGTCCCCTTACAGCCAACGTTTGTGACGGAACATGAGGATCATGGCGGCAGCCACAGTAAACATCGCCAACAGGACCAGTTCAAAAGCCAGCGGATGATGATCGAAAGGTAGCTTCACGTTCATGCCGTAAATCCCGGACACGAGGGTGAGGGGCAGCATAATCACGGAGATGACGGTCAGTCCCCGGATGACTTCGTTGGTCCGGTGTGAGGTCAGCGAGTCGTAGGTGTCGTTCAGGGCCTCGATGATGCCCTTCTGGTCTTCCAGTGTGTCCCAGATCCGGGCCAGGGCATCGCCGATGTCCGAAAAATAGACTTCCAGCTCGTCACCGATGAGTCGGCCCTTGATGAACTCCAGTCGGGCGATGACGGGCACCAGCGGCTTGACGATGCGCCGGTAGGCGATGATGTCCCGGCGCAGCAGGGAAATCTCCTCGACGGTCTGCCGCCCCCCGTCGGCAAAGACGGCATCCTCGATATCCTGGACATTGCGCTCGATTTTGTAGGCAACGGGAAAGAAATTGTCGACAAGCTTGTCGATAATGCGGTAAAGGAGGAATCCGGACCCTTTGCCCATGTTTTCCGCCTGCAGGTTGGTCGAACCCTCACACGCTTCAAAGAGACGGTCCAAGGGCCAGACCTTGCCTTTGTGGATCGTGATCAGGAAGTTGGCGCCCACGAAGATGTCGATCTCGCTGGCCTTCGTCACCCGCGTGCCTTTATCGAAGACCGGGAAGTCCAGGACGACGAACAGGTAATCGTCGTATTCGTCGATCTTGGGGCGTTGCCGGCCGGAGACGAGATCCTCGAAATCCAACGGGTGGAAAGGGAAATGCTCCTGCAGATAGGCGACGTCCTGGGCGGTCGGCTGCGGCATGTCGATCCAGGTGAGCGAGTTGTACGTGATCGACTGCAGCGCCATCGTCACTTCTCCTCGCATGCCGTGCCAACGCTCCGGCCGGATTGGCGGAGATATTAGAGCCTAGGCGGTTTCGATCGCTCCGTAAAGGCGCAGGCCCCGAAACCCGGATAGGCTGCGTCACGGGATGTGGGAATCCTGTCTTATTTCATGGTGCGGTGCATGATTATGCCATCAAAGGCAGGCAGCAAGCCCATCGATCTTTTTCTGTTCATCCCCCGTAACTGGAAGGGCCGGTACAAGCCGCAGAGCCGTCGTTTATACTTGTGTATCTCGTACGTCAGACCCTGTCTCCCGTTGCCACGGGTGCCCGGTCTGCACCCCAGGGTTTGCCGGCCTTCCCCACCGTTTTAGGTGTGGCATGCCGACAGGTGCCCGATCACCGCCAGTCTTAGGAGGGACGATGAATCGATTCCAGGAGATCAAGCCGGCACTTCGGCGCGACGAAGCGCTGATGGAGGCCAACCGCTGCCTGATGTGCTACGACGCACCCTGCATCCGGGCCTGCCCCACGCACATCGACGTGCCGGGCTTCATCAAGAAGATCTCGACCGACAACCTGCGTGGTTCGGCCAAGACGATCCTGGACGCAAACATCTTCGGCGGCTCCTGCGCCCGTGTCTGCCCGACGGAGGAGCTTTGTGAGGGCGCCTGCGTCCTCCACGACCTCCACGAAAAGCCGATCAAGATCGGCCAGCTTCAGCGCTATGCCACCGATTGGCTGATGATCAAGGGTGACATGCCCTTTTCACCCGGCCCGGACCAGGGCAAGACTGTGGCCATCATCGGTGCCGGGCCCGCCGGCGTCGCCTGTGCCGCCGAGTTGCGGCGCATCGGCTACAGCACGGTTGTCTTCGATGCCGCCCCCCAGCCCGGCGGCCTGAACACCTACGGTGTCGCCGAGTACAAGATGACCCCTGATTTTGCCCTGGCGGAAATCGCCTGGATCGAGCAGCTGGGCATCAACATCCGCCGCAGCACGGTCGTCGGCCGGGACGTCACCCTGGCGGACCTCGAGCGGGACTATGCCGCCGTGTTCATCGCCGTCGGTCTCGGCGAAGTGCCGGCACTCGGCCTGCCGGGTGAAGACTTGCCCGGGGTGATGGAAGCGATCGATTTCATCGCCAGACTCAAGATGGACCGCGAAAACCTGACTGTGCCACGGCGGGTGGCCGTCATCGGCGGCGGCAACACCGCCATCGACTGCGTCACCCAGGCCGTGCGCCTCGGTGCCGACGAAGTGACCCTCGTCTATCGGCGTGGGGCTGCGGCGATGACCGCCTATGACCACGAGATCCACTTGGCCAAGCAGGATGGCGTGCGCTTCGTCTATGAGGCGATGCCCGTGCGTATCGAAGGCAGCAGCCGGGCCACCGGTCTGACCTGCCAGAAGGCTGCCCTGGGACTGCCGGATGTTTCCGGTCGCCAATCGCTGGAAGCGGTCCCCGGCTCACATTTCACGATCGAGGCCGACCTGATCATCCGGTCGACGGGCCAGGGTCCCGTGGCGCTGCTGCGGGAGCTGCCCGGCATTGCCACCGTGGGCCGCAAAATCAAGGCCGATCCGACGACGTTCCAGACGAGCAACCCCAAGTATTTCGCCGCCGGTGATGTGGTCTCCGGCGGTCAAGAGGTGGTCAACGCCGTCGCCAATGGCAAGATTGCCGCCCGTAGCATCCACACCTTCCTGTCGACGGCAAAGGAGCTGGTCAATGGCTGATCTGAGTTCGAATTTCGCAGGGATCAAGTCGCCCAATCCCTTTTGGCTGGCTTCGGCCCCGCCGACCAACACGGGCGCCCAGGTGGCCCGGGCGTTTGAGGCGGGCTGGGGGGGTGCCGTCTGGAAGACCCTCGGCGATCCGATCATCAACGTCTCGTCCCGGTACTCTACCGTGGACTACGGCGGCCAGAAAATGATGGGCCTGAACAACATCGAGCTGATCACTGACCGGCCGGTCGAGGTCAACCTCAAGGAAATGCGCGAAGTCAAAGAGCGCTTCCCCAACCATGCGCTCATCGCCTCCCTGATGGTCGAATCGACGCGTGAAGCCTGGCATGAAATGGTCAAACGGGCCGAAGACGCCGGCTGTGACGGTCTCGAGCTGAACTTCGGCTGTCCGCACGGCATGTCCGAGCGGGGCATGGGTGCCGCCGTCGGCCAGGTGCCCGAGTACTGCGCCAAGATCACCAGCTGGGTCAAGGAAGTCGCCAGGACACCGGTCATCGTCAAGCTGACCCCGAACATCGCCGACATCACCTATGCCGCCCGGGCGGCCAAAGAAGGCGGTGCCGACGCCGTTTCTCTGATCAACACGATCAACTCGATCACGGGTGTGGATCTCGACACGTTCTCGCCCCGGCCCAACGTACGGGGCATGTCCAGCCATGGCGGCTACTGCGGACCCGCGGTCAAGCCGATCGCCCTGAACATGCTTTCGTCCATCGCCAACGATCCGGCCATGCAGGGCATGCCGATCTCCGGCATCGGCGGCATCGGCACCTGGAAGGATGCGGCGGAGTTCCTCCTCCTCGGCGCCTCCAACGTGCAGGTCTGTACGGCCGTCATGCATTACGGCTACCGCATCGTGGCCGACATGATCGACGGCCTGTCGAACTACCTCGACGACAAGGGCTTCAAGACCTACAGCGAGCTGGTCGGCCTCTCGCTGGACCGGGTCACCCATTGGAATCAGCTCGATCTGAACTACAAGGTGATCGCCAAGATCGATCAGAACCGCTGCATCGGCTGCGGGCTCTGCTACACCGCCTGCAATGACGGTGCCCACCAGTCGATCGGGGGCTCACGGTCAGCCGCAGGGCGCACCGATGTCTGGGTCATCGAGGAGACATGCGTCGGCTGCAACCTTTGCTCGCTCGTCTGCCCGGTTTCCGACTGCATTGAGATGGTCCATGTCGAAAACGGGCGGCCCGAGGTCTCCTGGAACACGTACCAGACCGAAAAAGAGAAGCATACCCATCTGCTGTCTCACCACAACTACAAGATGTAGCCGCAGCTGCGGGACCGGCGCGCAGGGGGGCCTGAGCGCCGGTCTTGTTCATGGGCCGCCGGTGCCAAGCGGAGCCCCGCCAAAGATTGCAGCAACGTTTAATGGCCTGGCTGCCGGGGCATAAAACAGGTACAAAGTCTCAATTCGACCGATTCGATCCGATTGTTCATCTCACCTGTTGGGATAAGGAGTTCACGATGGGGAATACCCCGATTGGCGGCGTGCCGCCCGAAACCCGCATGGTGACCCTGGGCAACCGGAACGTCGAAGTCACGGTGACCGATGCGAACAAGAAGTTCGTTGCCGACGGTGATCTGACCAACGACCTGCCCGAAATCATGCAGCTGACCGGCG
>JACMPN010000067.1 GCA_014377495.1 Candidatus Sericytochromatia bacterium | reverse complement strand
GCCGCTGCGTTTTTGGCCGGCTGTACGGGAGACTTGCCCACCCAGAGTCCTGCCGACATCCTGGCCGCCGGCAGGCAGCCGGACGCCATCGGCACGGCGGACTCGGGGGCTGAACCGGCAGCCTTGGCCACCCAGTACTTCCAGTGGCGCGGTTAGCGGCCGCGGCCGACGCCGACCCCCACGGGCCTGCCGTCAGCCTCGGCACAGCCCACCGTCCAGCCGACCATCGCCCCGACCCCGACACCCCTGCCCACGGCGACGGTGCGCCCCTCGCCAAGTCCCACACCTGTCGTGACCCCGACGCCGGTGCCCACCGTCACTCCCGCGCCTGTCGGGACGCCCAGTCCGACGCCGACCGACCAGCCGACAGCCACGCCCATCGCGACGCCACAGCCGCCCGCCAACATGACGATCGGGGAGATCGAAGCCGAAATTTTGCGCCTGACCAATGCCCATCGCCAGGCGAACGGCCGCATTCCTTTGGCCGGTGATGCCCGGCTGGCGGCATTTGCCCGCTCGCGCAGCCTGGACATGGCGACCCGGAACTATTTTTCCCACACCACGCCAGATGGCCAGAGTGTCTTCGACCTGCTGAAAGCGGCGGCAATCCCCTTTCGGGCGGCCCGGGAGAATATCGCCTGGAACAGTGGCTATGCGGCCGACAAAGTGGCGGGCGTGGCCGTGATGGGGTGGATCGCCAGTGCCGGCCACAACGCCAACCTGCTGGCAACCGACGTGACGACGCTCGGTGTGGGCGTGGCCCAGAAGTCGACCGGGGCCTATTACTTGACGCAGGTGTTCACAGACTGACCAAACGCCAAAAGCCCACCATCCGGGTGGGCTTCTGAAACTCAGTACAGGCTGACTAGGGCTTTTGGCGACGGTCCGGGACGTCGAACTCCAGCAATTTGACGCTGGCTGTGGCATGTCCCATGGCCGGTTTGAGTGCCACACTGTCGGGCCGCAGCCCGTTCGGGTCTTGATAGGTCTTAAACCCATTTTTGGCTCGCCAGGCTGCATACGGGTCGTCGATGCCCAAGTTGTTCAAGCCGCTGCCGGTGACCATCTCCATGGTCATGTGGTCCTGCTTGAGCTGGGCATCCCCACCGCCGGGCGGGTTCGCCACGATCAGGTTGAAAACCCGCTGCAGTTCACCGTTGTCGGTGACATCGACGCACTTGCCGTGGCTGGTCGTCTTGGTGATTTTGACCGTGCTATCGGCCACCCCATTCGGCTCCGCAAAGAGCTGGTAGTGATCCTTGCCGGCCGTGATCGTTGCCTTGACCGTGCGATCCGAAGCCATGTCACCGGTGCTGACGTTGAGCGTGAAAACCGCCGTCTCATTTAGGCCGCTGTCGGCCGGATAGGACTGTCGAGTCTCGCCAGTGACGGCGGTTTCGACGGTCTGATGGGCGTTGAGTGGGGCGACCATCGGGCTCTCCTTGGGCATGGGACGACTAGCAATTCCTACCCGACATCCGCCGGGGCCAAACGACCCCAGTCCGTCCGAGGTGCAGGTGCTTTGCCGGACCACGGCCACCACTCGCCTGTAGACCGGGCAACCCGAAGGGGCCCTGCCACACGTCTTTGCAGACTGTCGCAGGGCCCCTCCGGCCAGACGGGCAAAAACCCGCCTTGGAAGAACTACCGAACGAAGAGGGCCACGGACAGCAGCGCCACAATGTTCAGGATCTTGATCATCGGGTTTAGCGCCGGACCGGCCGTGTCCTTGAAGGGATCACCCACCGTGTCGCCGACAACGGCCGCCTTGTGGGCATCACTGCCCTTGCCGCCGAAGTTGCCGAGCTCGATGTACTTTTTGGCATTGTCCCAGGCAGCGCCGCCGGTGCACATCATCAGGGCGAGCATCAGCCCGGTGATGATGGCGCCGACCAGCAGACCGCCGAGGGCCACCGGACCGAGGATGAAGCCGACCGCGAGCGGGGCGGCGACAGCCAGGAAGGACGGCAGCATCATTTCACGGATGGCCGACTGCGTGACGATGTCCACGCACTTGCCGTATTCCGGTTTGCCGGTGCCTTCCATGATCCCCGGGATCTCCTTGAACTGACGACGGACTTCGTTGATGACCGCATAAGCGGCCCTGCCGACGGCATTCATGAAGATGCTGGAGAACAGGAAGGGCAGCACGCCGCCGATGAACAGACCCGCCAACACTTCCGGGTTTTGCAGGTCGAAGTTGAGCTGCTTGGTCGAACCGGAGGCCAGAAGCAGCGCCTGCGAGTCCTTGATGTAGGACACGAAGAGCGCCAGGGCGGCCAGACCGGCAGAGCCGATGGCGAAACCCTTGGTGACGGCCTTGGTGGTGTTGCCGACGGCATCCAGGGCATCCGTCGTGGTGCGGTAGGACTCGGGCAGCTCGCTCATCTCGGCAATACCACCGGCGTTGTCGGTGATCGGGCCGAAGGTGTCGATGGCGACGACCATGCCGCTCGTGGAGAGCATGGCGACCGCCGCAATGGCGATGCTGTAGATGCCCAGGTTGTAGCCGATGCCGGCGGTCGTCGCCAACTCAGTCGGGACGTGGGCCCCGGCGTAGTTGAAGGCGAAGAGCATGCCGGCCACGATGACGAGCACCGGGGCAAACGTGCTCTGCATGCCGACGGCCAGACCGCTGATGATGTTGGTCGCCGCCCCGGTGAGGGACTGACGGGCAACTTCCTGAACGGGCTTCCAGGCAGTGGAGGTGTAGTACTCGGTGATCACCGTGATCGCCGCCATGATCGCCAGGCCGATGAGGCTGGCGACGAACATGGGACCGGCGAGGGCGGGGAACATCGGGAACATGTTCTGGGAAACCCAGTAGAACGCAACGGCCGTCAGCAGGGTGCTGACGATCGTGCCCTTGTAGAGGGCGCCCATGATCGAGCCGTTGCCGCCGAGGCGGACGAAGAAGCTGCCGATGATCGAGGCGATGTTCGCCACGCCGCAAAGGGCGAGAGGGAACAGGATCATCGCCTGGGCCAGCGCCGGCTGGCCCTTGAACAGGATGTGGGCGAGGAGCATGGTGGCGATGATCGTGACCACGTAGGTCTCAAACACGTCGGCCGCCATGCCGGCGCAGTCGCCGACGTTGTCACCGACGTTGTCGGCGATGACGGCGGGGTTGCGGGGATCGTCTTCGGGGATACCGGCTTCGAGCTTACCGACCAGGTCGGCGCCGACGTCGGCGGCCTTGGTGAAGATGCCGCCGCCCACCCGGGCGAACAGCGAGATCAGGCTGGCACCGAAGGCCAGACCGACGATGGCCTTGGCGATGGCGTCAGGGGCCATGCCGCTGTTGGTGGCGAGCATGTAGAAGACGGTGACGCTGAGCAGACCGAGGCCGACGACAGCGAAACCCGTCACGGCACCGCCCCGGAAGGCGGTCGACAGGGCCGGGGCCAAGCCGTGTTCGGCGGCCTGGGCCGTCCGGACGTTGGTGCGCACAGCGATGTTCATGCCGGCGTAACCCGCCAACGCTGAGCAAGCCGCGCCCAACAGGAAGCCGCCCGAAGCCGCAGCGCCGAGCGTGAACCAGATGATGACCGCCAGCACGGCGGCAAAGACGCCAACCGTCCTATATTGGCGATTCAGGTAGGCGCTGGCGCCTTCCTGAATGGCCGCTGCAATGGCCTGCATCTTGGCGTTGCCAGCAGGCTGTTTGAGGATACCCATGGTGAGGTAAACCGCGTAAACCAAGGCGGCAATGGCGCAGCCTAGGGCAAGAGGAATGGTGGTGTGTAACATGTCCATAGCGTGGGTTTCGCCAACGTACTGCGACCGCGGGTAGGTCAGCCAGCGAAACGATTTTCACCTGCCTAACTTGGAGTTCAAAACACAGCCGCTACCCGGTTTCTGCGACTGCTGGATGGCACAATTGGCCCATGATACCACAACCTGGCGTTGTTTCTTAGCGCGCCCTTAACCTGGCCGGATTCATTATAAGAGGTCGCTCTACCAGCGGATCAGGCCAAGCAGAGCAAGCGTCGGGGCAGGCGGCTTGGTACACTGACAGCGATACACCGCCGACAAAGTAGTCCAACACCCATGATGCAGCGCACTCGTCGCCCCCTCTCTTCCCTGATCGCCGCCCTGATGCTCGCCGGTACCTCATTACCGGGGCTGGCTCAGTCGCCGACCCCCTTTTTCACCCTGCCGCAGCCTTCGGGGACGGATCCGAGTCAGCTGGCGGGTGATTATGTGCAGTTGCAGGATCAGCTGCGGGCCGTCAACCAGCTCCTGCTGACCGCCAAGGTCGCCCACCGCGACGCCCCGCTGGGGGAAGCGACGACGAATCTGATTTTGGCGGGCATGGCCCTGAACACGGCCGGCATGCAGCTCGATCAGGGCAACGTCAAAACCGCCGCCCGCGATCTGCGCCTGGCCCATGAACGGCTGCGCATCGCCCAGTTGCAGATGATGCCCTCGCGGGTCTCGGAGGCCCGGGGCATATACCTGGACGGCGGCAGCATCCCCAAGACCAAGGCCGGGATCGTCGCCCTGCTCGACCAGTTGGCGGCCGCCAAGTTCAACATGATCACGCCGGAGGTGTTCCGCCGCGGGTATAGCCTGTGGCCCTCGAACCTCACGGATGCCGATCCGGAGTTCGCCGCCTGTGATTTCGACGTGCTGGGCTTTCTGATCACCGAGGCCCACCAGCGCAACATGGAAGTGCATCCCTGGTTCTGGGTGTTCCGGGTGCGGTCGCCGGGGTTCGGCAACCCCGTGCTCACCAAGCTGCCGGGCATTGAAGCGTCCAAAGCGGGCTTCGTCGAGCCCCGCTTCATCAGCCCCGCCTCGCCGGAAGGCCGGGCCTTCGCCGTGGCCATCATCAACGACCTCAAGAACCGCTACCCGGTCGACGGCATCACCCTGGATTACGTGCGCTACGACGAGACTCTCGGCGACGACGACATCAGCGTCACCAAGTTCAAGATGCAGTACTACCAGAAGCACGGGCATTACCCGGCTGACCTCTCCCACGGCTCGCCGATCTATGCCGAATGGCAGCTCTGGCGCGAAGCTCAGGTCAACCAGGTCGTCGCGACGATCGCCAAGGAAGTGAAGGTCCCGATCGGGGCCTCCGTCTTCCGGGGTTTCAACTCCACGCGCCTGGCCAAGATGCAGGACTGGCACCATTGGGTGGATAACCGTTGGATCCAGTACGTCAGCCACATGTTGTACACAGCCGACGTGAAGGATCTCGACACCTGGCTGGATTGGGAGACCGATCACGGCAAACGGCTGGATCTTCTCTATCCGATCCTCGGCCCGCTGCGGTTCAAGCGCCATGACGACCTGTATCCCCAACTCGATCTGCTGCGTCAGCGGCTGATCCCCGGGTCGACCCTGTTCGCCCTGGCCCACTTCGACCGGGCGACACTGCCTGAACTGACCGAAGGGCCCTACCGCCTGCCGGCCTACCTCCCCCACCGCAGCCTGTCGCAGGCGGCCCGCCGGGAGATCGACGGCGCGGCCGATTGGCTGGACCGGATCCAGGGCGAGCCGACGGCGGACCCGGCTGTGGGTCGCTGGGCCAGACGCCTGCATGCGCTCTGGACGGCGATGCCTGCGGACGAGCGCAACTTCCGGCCTCAGAATGCCCAGATGACATTGCGCGAACTCGACCGGGACGTGGAGTCGGCCCAGCAATCCGGCACCATCGATGCGCCATTCGGCGACGAGATCCGCCTGCGCCTGCGCTACCCGCAGCAGTTGCTCGAACTGCAACGGCTCTCGCTGCGGGATGCCAAATACGTGCCGCCCACATCCCCGATGCTCGGCGTGCTGGCTGAAGCGAAGACTCTGCCCGACGTGGTCATCCCGCGCCTGCGCGTCAGACCGGTCTTCGATGCCAAGGCGGATCCGGCCTGGAGCGAGGCCATCACCTTCAGCGACTTTTATTGGGCGAACGGCATGGCCCGTGCGGAAGCCAATACGGTGGTCCGCGTCGGGTTCGACCCGAGCACCCTCTTTGTCCGGGTCGAGGCGGAGGAGTTCGCCATGGCCGCCATCAAAGCCGGCGAACGCCAGCGCGACAACCGGTCCCGGTTTGCGGATGACGACCGGTTTGATCTGCTCCTGCAGGCCCCGGGCGGGGCGGAGTACACGTTCAGCGTCAATCTGAACAATCAGCAGTTTGATGCCAAAGGACGCGACGCCAACTGGAGTGCGTCGTGGACGAGCAACGTGACCAAGCAGAACACGGGCTGGACCCTGGAGATGGCCGTGCCCTTCGCAGCGATGGGGGTCATGCCGGAGCGCGGGGCCTGGAAAGCCAACCTCTGCCGCTACCGGAAGCAGGAACAGCGGCCGCTGGCCTGCTGGGCCGCGCCACTGGGCGAAAGCCCCGTGCCGGCGCGGTTTGGTACCTGGCAGTTCGCACCCATGCCAGCGGCGCGCTGATTCAAAAATCTTCCAAGCGGTCGAAGTAGCCACTCAGGCTCGTTCCGGCCGTTCTGTTTACAATATTTTACCGTTGGCAGGCGAAAGCCCAACAGAGCAGACGCCTACAATAGTCAAAGTGGTCCTAGATGTATTGGCCAACAGTGGGCAGTGGCAATCGGAACAGCACGAGGACGTGAGCGAATGACAACGACCGCAGGCAAGCCGGCGAAGGTGAAAACCGCTCTGACGCCTGAGCGTAAGCGGGAGATCGTTTCTCAGTTCCTGCCCTTGGTCAAGAAGATTGCCAAGGGTCTGGCCCGACGTTCCACAGATCCTGTTGAAGACTTGATCCAGGTCGGCAGCATCGGACTCCTCGAAGCCGCTGAGCGGTATCAGCAGGGCTACAACACTGAGTTCAAGACGTACGCCATCCACTTTATCACGGGCCATATCCGCCACTACCTGCGGGATCGCCAAAGCCTCCTGAAAGGGCCCCGCGCCCTGCAGGAGCTGTCGTACCGGCTGAGCCAGATTACCCAGAAGCTCACCCAGGAATTCGACCGGGAGCCGACCCACGACGAGATCGCCGGGGCGTTGCAGATCGACCGGGACCGCATCCGCGAAGTGCAGGCCTACGATCGCCGGGTGACCGTGCTCTGGCTCGACCAGGAATGCCACGACTCAGGGGAAGACGAATCCCGGTCCCTGCTCGACACGGTGTCGGATCCAGGCTCCATGGGTGGCAATGCCGAAACGATGGACAACCGCATCGTCCTGTCCGAGGCCATCGAGCGTCTGCCGATGCCCCTGCGGGAGTTGCTCGAGCTGCGTTATTTCCACGACCTCACCCAGGCCGAGCTGTCCAAGCGGTTCGGGATCTCCCAGATGGAAGTCTGTCGCCGCCTGAAGCGGGCCGAAAAGCAGCTGCGGGTCATGCTCAGTGGGATCCAGCTGATGGAGAGCGTCTCCTAATCTTGCCGAATGGAGAACAGGCCGGTCCGCAAGGACCGGCCTGTTTGATACTGAACCTGGGAGCGTCTGAGTCGGGGTGGACGGCCGCCGTCAGCGCTTGGCGGCGGGGGCCTTGGGCGCCTCGGGCTTGATGGGCTGGTAGCTGAAGAACGGGTAGAGATCACCGATGATCTGCTGGCCGATTTGCTGGGAGACCAGTCGATGCAGGCGGTTGCTGACGTTGCCCGCTTCGGCCATGGGGGCCTCTTCGCTTTCTCCGCCGAGGGCTTCCCGTGACCAGAGCATTTTGCCCGTGGTCCCGTTGAAGAAGCGGACGGCGACCCGCATGACCACTTCGGCCCGTGGGCGTTCTGCCCAGGTGCTGCTCGGCGCCAAAGAGTCGAGGGCAAACACGCTGTGCCGTTGGGCGAAGTCCCGCAGCTGCCGCTCCCAGAACTCGCTGATGGCGGCCGTGACGATCACATCGGCTTTCTGTTTGTCGGCGAACTTGCTGACCAGCGCAGGGGCGGGCTCGCCTGCCGGCAGGCCGGCGGCATCACTGGCCGTGACGACTTCGAGGCCGCTGATCTTGCCGAGATGCTCGGCCAGGGCCGCTGTCGCCAGGGCCGGTACGTCGCTGGGCACGGCGACCTGGCTCTGCACGGGCACGATGATCACCTTGCGGCCGACCAGCGTCTGCAGATCGAGTCGCGGGTCGATAAGGATCATCTCCTGGACGGCACAGCCGGCGATCAGGCCACCCGCTGCGGCAAGGGCGACGAGCCCCCGGCTGAATCGGTGACGTGGGCTCATGGCCGGACTCCAAACTGGAAGACGACGGGTTGGGCGGCGGCCGACCAAGTCAGGTGGACCCGCGTCGGCGCTTCGGCCGTACTCAGGAAAGGCAGGATGCCCGTCGCCGTCTCGCTGGGCTCGATCACCCGGTCCCCCCAGAGGGTGCGGATGACGTGCCCGATGGCCATCGCCTGGTCGAGCATCATCGCCTCGGAGCGGACGGCTTCGGTGGGCCAGCGTTCTTTAAAGAAGGGCACATCCAACGGCACCCGCTGGACGTCACCCGGTTTGATCGTCAATTGCCAGTCCGTGGCCCGCATGCGGATGGGCAACTCGCCGACGTTGGTCACCGTCAGGGCCACCAGCCACGTCTGACGGGTGTAGGGCACCACGAAGCGGCTGACCCGGTTGAGCAGGTCGTAGCCGGTGACGAGCGGCCGGGCGGGCCCGATCCACCGGGCTTTGACGGCCAGGCTGCCGACCGT
>JACMPN010000066.1 GCA_014377495.1 Candidatus Sericytochromatia bacterium | reverse complement strand
CCTGAAATCGCTGCCGATCGTCAAGCAACTGGTCGTATTCGAGGCCGCCCAGAACGCCGGCCTGTCCAATGCGGCCACCCGGGCCATCCTGACGTCGTTCGCCGCCTCGCTGGCCGGCGGCAATTCCCTCCGTGACGCCGGTGTCGACGCCTTCACGAACATCGCCCTGGCCGTCCAGGTCGAGTCCTACGTCGACAACAAGGACGGCCTGTCCACCGATATCCGGCGGACGGCGGACTTCAGCAAGGAAGCCTTTGACGGGACGACGGCCGGCGGGTCGATTGCGGCGATGAAGAACCGCACCCTGCGGACCGAGGTCATCAAACAGCATCAGGGCTTGCTGGACGGCTCGTTGCACGAGTTCAGCGGGGCCTTTGCCGAGGCCCGCCAGACCGGCGACTACATGAAAGCCTTCGATACGCTACAGAAGTTCTTCCAGGTCAGCGCCCGGGTGACGGCAACCGATCACTGGCGGCAGCGGCCGGATACCCTGGCGACAATGTTCGAGCGGGCCACGGTCAAGGACACGACCCGGGAAGGCCTGCCGGCGACCCATTTCGCCGAGGCGGCCGATCAGGTCGTGTCCCTCGCACGCCCCAAGGTGCTGGAGGTCGGCAAGCCGTCACCGGCCACCAACAAAGGAGTCTGGGGCTCGATCAAGCGGGTTTTCGGGACGATCAAGGCCGCCGTCCTCGACACATTCCAGAGCCGACCGCAGATCGTCGTCGCCGCCACGGCCGCCGGTGTCGCCGCCGGTCATGCCGAGCGTGCCGCCGCCCGGGACGTCCGCACCTCAGTGACGGGTCATATCTGGAAAGCCCCGCCGCCGCCCCGGATCCTCGGTCCGATCGAGACCCGGGTCCTGGCTGCCGCCAAGGCGATGCGGCCGGGTGACGAGCGGGCCGTCTCTGGCGAGCTGGGCATCTCGTTCGGGATTGAGTTCGATCTCCTGTCGCTCGATCCCGTCGTCGGGACGGCCCTCAGCAAGCTGGGCGGGATGAAGGCCTCCGTCGGCGTAAGCGTCGACGCCACGGCCACAAAGAAGGCGGAAGTCACGGCCTTGCCGGACGGCCAGTTCCGGCTGGTGTCGACGACCGAATACGAAGGCTCGGGCGGGGTCAGCGGCGAACTGAGCGCCAGCCGCCTCGGCCTGGGCTATGCCAAAGCCGCGAAGGCCGGTCTCGGACACCGGGAGCAGGTTACCTACACCTTTGCCTCAGCGGGGGACCTGGCGGCCTTCCTGGGGAACCGCGACCCTGCCGACCTAATGGCCACCAAGACGGCCCCGCCCGTGGCCGGCCACTATACGGCCGTGGTCAGCGGCGCCAACTTCACCATGACCGCAGGCGAGACGGTGACGACACTGCCCGTCAGCCGCAAGGAAAAGAGCTCCGACAGCCTGCTACCGGGCGTGCGGACCACCGTGGAGACGGGGCGGACCGAGGAGATCACCACCGACGGCGGTGAAAAGCTGACGGCGACCGCGTACACGCTGACGACCCGACCGGGTGCCAGCCGTGACGGCAAGACGGCCTCCCAGGTCTCGCTGGACGTCGTCCAGCGGACCACGGCGCGAGGGACGCAGGTCCTGGAGGATGCCTCGATGTCCCTGGACATCAGCCTCACCAAGCTGCAAAACATGACCAAGGCAGGCCCTGCCGGAGCCCGGGCGCTGGAGGTCATCATCCTGAAGATGACGGATCGGGTGAACTCCGTCCTGACCCAGGCAAATCGGGAGGGGGCCAACGTCGACACCTCGGGGACCGAGGCGGCCGTGCGGACCGCCTTGAAAGCCCTGCAAGCCAAGGCGAACGCCCTCTTCGGTGGTGAAGGCGTCACGTCCGAGGCGAACTACGCAGCGCTGGGACTGAGTTACCGCTCCAAGGACATGGCGACCCTGCGGCTGGACTTCATGCCGTCGTCCGGCGGCAAGATCACCCTTGGCGAAGCCCAAGTCGGCGTGTCGACAGAAAAGCGGCTCGCCGTAAAGATCGACTTCGGGGTCAACGGGCTGTCGATCGGCAGCCTGCATGCCAGTGCGGCGTATGAGGCCTGGCGGACGGTGAACGATGCACCCGCCCCGGTGATCGGGTCGGATGCCGGGACGCTGCCCCTAGCCACAGCCCCCGGTGTGACGCTCTATGGCCGCCAGGTCGACGTCACTGGCGGCCAGACGATTATCGATCTGGCTGCCCGGATGAAGTTCGACTTCAAAGAACTGCAGGCGATCCTCGATCCGGCTCCGGCGTCCTCAAAGCAGCAGGCGGCGGCCACCCATGCTTTCGTGGACAAGGCTGTGGCCTACATGAGCCCCGACGTGCTGACCGCCGCCCGCAGCAAGGGGTTCGTCGGGAACTTCGACGCTGAAAAGAGCAAAATCGCCGTCATGGGGGCCTTGCATCTCCTGAAGGGCCATTTCGTCGATTTTTCCAAAAAACAGTCCCATGTCAGTTACACGGTCGCCTATCACGACTTTGTCGCCAAAATCGAGCAACGTTCGCCTGTCCGGGACGACAAGTTCAAGCTGGACTTCCGGCTCGGAACGGACGCCAGCAGTGGGGACTTCCATTTCATCAACGCGCTGGGGAACGAACTGACCCTCGACTCGCTCCACGAGGAAGGCGAGGCACATCAGGTGGCCTTGGCCGCCCCCAAGCCGCTCAGCGTCACGGTGAAGCAGGGATCCGTTTTCTCGTCGGACGGCGACGGCCACGCCCAACTGCATACCCGGCTGGTCCTGAAGGAGGCGACGTTCGTCGGCGCCATTGGTGCTGCGGGCACCGAGGCGACACTGGATGCCGCAGCGGAAAAGCTCACCGACAAACTGTTGGTCTCCGTATTGCCGGAAACCCTCAAGGGCAGGGCCACGCGCCCTGTGACAGCCGATCGTGAGGCGACCAAAGCGACCATCGTGGCCCATCTGCAGGCCCTGAAGGTCGAGTATGCGGCCTGGTCTGCCAAGCCTCCGTCCACCCGGGGGAAGTTTTCATCCATGCAGCCGGGCCTGCGCGTCGAGCATGTCGCCGGCGGCGTCGGCCACTACAATCAGTTTGCCGTGACCCTGCCGTTGATCAAGACGGGCCTGGCCTCGGACACGTTTCACAAGCTCGCCGAACCGACGGCAGGGGGTTAGGCCGTGAACATCACCTTGGAACGGTCGGAGATCCTGACCGGCGTCGAGACCGGGGCCATCGAGGAGCGCTACCGCTTCGACGGCCGGGGCTGCATCTTCAGTGCCGGCGGCGCCATCTGCGAGTTCCCGGCGTTTGAGATCATCCTCTACCGCGAGGCCGACGGGGCCCTGACGGACATCAGCCTGGCAGCTCAGTCCGTGACACCCGCCACCCTGGCCGTGTTGACGCAGGCCGTGCCGATCCCGGTGGCGGCCCCCGATATGGCGGCCCTGCAGGGGGCGAACCTGATGTTGACGATGAAGGACGCCATTCGGCAGACCTGGGTGCAACCCCGATTGCGGGGCGAGACGGATCTGGGACATCTCCTGAGCGGCATGACCGATCGCGGCGAACCCGTGTTTTTTGAGCTGAGCCACTACGACTTCGCCGACTTCGCCGGCTACTGATGCCAGCGTCCACCTCCGGAAAAAGTCCCGGATCCCGCATGGCGGCATGCCGGGACTTGCAGCATGGCTGTGACTCGCTGGCGCTGGCTAGAGCCTTTAGCCGGCGCTTACCGGCGTGCACCACGTTGCCGAGCGGGCATGTTTGCCACGGACAGTCTCGTGATAGGCGTCCTGCAACTGGCGGGTGATCGGCCCCATGCGACCGCTGCCGATCTTGCGGTGATCGACTTCGGTGATGGCAATGACTTCGGCGGCCGTGCCGGTCATGAAGATCTCGTCCGCACGGTATAACTGGTCACGCGACATCTGCTGTTCGAGCACCTCGTAGCCAAAGCCCCTGGCGAGGATCATCACCGATTCCCGGGTGATGCCTTCCAGGATGGCCGCCGACGGCGGGGTGTAGATGACCCCGTCCCGGATGATGAAGATGTTCTCGCTGGAGCATTCGGCCACGTAGCCCTGGGCATCCAGCATGATCGCCTCGTCGAAGCCGAGGCGGACCGACTCGGTCTTGGCCATCACCGAGTTCGGGTAGTTGCCCGTGATCTTGGCTTTGGTCATCATCGAGTTCAGGTGGTGCCGGGTGTACGTCGAGACGTTGCAGCGCACGCCCTTGTCGGCCGCCTCTTTGCCGAGGTAAGCCGTCCACTCCCACACGGCGATGCCGAAGTAAGCCTTACCGGAGGCAATGTTCAGGTTCATGCCGCCTTCCGCCAGGTGGATGACCGGGCGGATGTAACATTCGGCGAATTCGTTGGCCCGGATGGTGACTTTGGCGGCCTCTTCAAGCTCAGCCACTCCATAGGGGAGGTCGAGGAAGCCGAGGATGCTGGCCGAGTGCACGAGCCGCTGCATGTGTTCGCGCAGCCGGAAGATGTTTGGCCCCGTCTCCGTGTTGTAGCAGCGGATGCCCTCGAACACGCCGAGGCCATAATGGAAGGCGGGGGAGAGAAAGGGGATTGTCGCCTGTTCAAAGGGGACGAGATCCCCATTGATCCAGATGAACTTCGAGGTCATGTTCACGCTTCGCTCGAATCTTTTTTGGCGTCACGGACCCAGCTCATCATCTCGCGCAGGTTGCGGCCGACAGCCTCGATCGGGTGATCGGCGCCTTCCTGGCGCAGTTTCTGGAACATCGGCTGACCGGCCTGGTTCTCCAGGATGAATTCCTTGGCGAACGCGCCCGTCTGGATCTCCCGCAGGATCTCCTTCATCGCCGCCCGGGAAGAATCGTTGATCACCCGGGGTCCCCGGGTGTAGTCGCCGTATTCCGCCGTTTCACTGACTGAGTGACGCATCCAGGCCATGCCGCCTTCGTACATCATGTCGACGATCAGCTTCAGCTCGTGCAGCACTTCAAAATAAGCGACTTCCGGCTGGTAGCCGGCTTCAGTCAGGGTCTCGAAACCGGCCTGGACGAGCGCGGTGGCGCCGCCGCAAAGGACTGCCTGCTCACCGAAGAGATCCGTCACGGTCTCTTCTTTGAAGGTCGTGG
>JACMPN010000065.1 GCA_014377495.1 Candidatus Sericytochromatia bacterium | reverse complement strand
GAAAAGGCGCTCATCACCAGCCGGCTCTTCGCCCGCGTGATGGCCACATAAAGCAGGCGCATGCCTTCGCCGACTTCGTCGTAACGGGCCTGCCGGACGACGTCATCCGACGTCCAGGGTTGATGCTCATGGACGCCCTCAATGGCCCGGATGGCGATACGCTTGCGCAGGTAGTCGACATCGCCCGGCTTGACCGTGTCCTCGACGATCCAGGGATAGTTCGCCGCCGTCACGTCGAGGACGAAGACCGTGTCGAACTCCATGCCCTTGGCCTTGTGGACCGTGGCGACCATCACCGCGGGCGGCGGGCCCTCCTCATCGAAATTGCCGCTGATCATGCCCAGGCGTCCCGGCTTGCGGCAGAGTTCCTCGACGAAATCGCAGGCCTGATCCAGGTCCATGTCCGGCTGCCGGTAGTACTCCCGCCGCAGGGACAGAGCCAGCCGATGGGCGGCAAGTGTCGGTCCGGGCTCCGGGAACAACCGTTCGCATGTCCAGGCCAACAGTTCCACCAAGGGCCGGTGCCGCAGGCCCATCAACTCCTTGAGAACGGCAGACAGATCCAGCAGTTTGCGGTAATCGCCTTCCGAAATGCTCAGCGGCCGCTGGGGCAGACCGCCCCCCAGCTCGACGGGCAGTTCCGGATAGATGAAATGCACGGCCCGATGCCGCAACTGGGCGCTCCAGACGAGCAGGGCATCGAGGTCATCCAACGGGGCCCGGCGCAGGTTCTGCACCCGGTCGAGAATGCGCAGAATCAACAGCAGCTGGCCTTCCTGCTTGTCCCGTCGCAGGCAGAGAAAACGCAATACCTGCGACATGGCGATCAGGGCGACGTCGGCCTCGGCCTCGGCCCGACCCGGCAGCCAGGCATCGATCCCGACACTGGCCAGCATTTTGCCGATCATCTCGGCCCGGTCGTTGCTCCGGGTCAGCACGCCGATCAGGGGCGGCTGCTCGCCTGCCGCCTGCAACACCGCGAGGCGGGCCTGGATCTCGGCGACGACAGCGGCATCCTGCGTGGCTGGCGTGTCAAAGAGCCAGAAGCGCACAGCGTCCGGATCGCTCACCGGATTCGTCTGACCCATCGAGCTGGGCTTCAGGGTCTGCCGCTCGAACGCCTGTACCCGATCGGCTTCCGGATGGGCCAATCCGACTTCGACGAGCCGATTCGCCAGGTTCTGGATTGCGGCGGCACTGCGGCCGCTTTCCTCAAGGGGCATGCGGTCCGCCTGGTGGAGGAACTCCCGGAAGTATTTGGGATCGTTGAATGTGAACGTGCTCAAAATCGCCTGGTTCGTATCACCGACCCGCAAGAGGTTGCCGGACGCGGCGGTGAGCAGCAGCAGCAGCCGCTGTTGGGCAAAGGTCGAATCCTGCGCTTCATCTTCCAGAACGAACCGGTACTGCCGCTGATAGCGGGCGAGCAGCTCCGGATGGGCGTCGAGCAGGGCGATGGTCATGGCGACGAGGTCGTCGTAGTCGATCATCTGGCGCCGGGTGAGCTCCCGGGCATAGTGGCCGATCAGGAACGCCACCTCCGGAAAGCGCTGGGCGAGCATTGCTGTCGTCGTTACGGACTCCGAAATCCCATAGGCCTTGGCGGCGGAAATCGCATCCGAAGCCGCCGCCACCGAGTAGCCCATCACTTTACGCCGGAACTCGTCGTCCCGCCGGATGCGCTGGGCGCTAGCCCACGAATCCATCCAGAGCACCATCTGGTCCGGGTGGCTGAGAAATAACTCCAACCCCAGGTTGAGGAACATCCAGCGCTCGGGCTCGCTGATCAGGTTCCGCTCGCCGCCGATCAGGTGGGCGGCATGTCGCTGCAGCAGCTGATGGCAAAAGGCGTGGATCGTCATCACCCGCAGCCCGCTGGCGCTGCGGCCCCGGAAGGCCAGCTCGGCCTTGATGCGGTCCCGCAGGTTGGTCGCGCCGGTCCGCATGTAGGTCAGCATCAGGAGTTGGCTGGGCGTTGCGAGTTTGTCCTCGATGAGACGCGCCGCCAGTTCTTTCAAAACAAAGGTTTTCCCGGCACCGGGCACGGCCGCCACTGCCGCCAGCCCGCCCCGGTAGGCGATCACCCTGGCCTGATCCGGCCGTGCCGTCGTCATCGTCGCCCCCATCAGCCGGCGATCGGCTCGGTCAGGATCGACGAGCCACGTCAGGCCATCCCAGTGTCCGGCGCCAAGCCCCTGCAAGGCAAGCGCTGACTGACGCCGTCCCAGTCGGCGTGACAAGATTCGGAAAGTGTCTTATAATCTGTTCTTAACTAAACCATTACGAAAACATAGTGGAGGCGCCATGCGGACGAAGATGCAGTGGATCACCGGCGTGCTGCTAATCGCCACGGGCTGCGCCCAGGCCCCCGCCGTCGTCACTGGCGCTCTCCCGCAGACGGCGGCCCAGGCCCGTGGCCCCAAAGCGGGAGCGGTCCCCGCTGAGTTCGTCGTTCGCCTCAACCAAGGCGTCTCGGCCACCGTGTATGCCAAACAGCACGGGATGACGGTCGTCCGCAGCATCGGCCTGGGCATGTATCTCCTCAAAGGTGAGGCCGACCTGACGGCGATGTCCCGTGACCGTCAGACCCTCTGGGTGGAGCCGAACCGGGTCCTGAACCTGCCCAAACTCGACACGGCTCCCGCCCCGAGCAAAGTCCCCGCCACGCGCCCCGGCGGGCCGAACGATCCCCTGTTTGCCGCCCAGTACGGCCTGTCGATCACCGGCACCGACAAAGCGTGGGTCAAGCAGCAAGGCTCGGCCGACGTCATCGTCGCTGTCATCGACTCCGGCATCGATGGCACGCATCCCGAGTTTGCCGGCCAGTTGCTGCCCGGTTGGGACCTGACCGGCAAAGAGCCCGTCGCCGGCGGCCATGTGGACGGTTACGGGCACGGCACCCACGTCGCCGGGGTCATCGGCGCCAAATCCAACAACGGCATCGGCATCGCCGGCGTCGCTCCCGGCTGCAAGCTGCTCCCCGTGCGAATCTTCAACGAGTTCGGCCATTCCACGGGCGGCATCTCGGCGGCGGCGATCATTTGGGCCGTCGATCACGG
>JACMPN010000006.1 GCA_014377495.1 Candidatus Sericytochromatia bacterium | reverse complement strand
GCGGTGATCACCCTGCAGGCGGCAAGCACCGATTTGGCCCTGCCCTACTTCACGGAGACGGCGGATTTGCCCCCGGACAGTCCCGAGGCGGCGCTGCGGACAGTCCGCTACGCCTTTCTGGCCCGGACGGCCCGCACCTGGGGCGCCACCCACGTCGCCGTCGCCCACCATGCTGACGATCAGGCGGAAACCTTCCTGTTACGGCTCCTGCGGGGTGCGGTGGCCGGCCTCCGGGCGATGCAACCCGTCCGCCCCTTGGATGGACTGGCGCCACCGATCCGCCTCGTCCGGCCCCTCCTCGACTGTCGCCGGGCCGCCCTGCATGCCGTGTGTGCCGCGGCAGGCATCGTCCCGGTCGAGGATCCCAGCAACAACAACGAACGCTTCCGCCGCAATGCCCTGCGCCGGTCGATCATGCCCAGCCTGCAGCCGCTCTGGCCGGCGGCGGTATCCGTGCTGACCCGCACGGCTCATTGGCTGGGCGAAGACGATGCCTATTTGCAGGCGTTGGCCGCCGAGGCCTTTCGCGACCTGCCGCCAGCGCCCGCCCCGATCCAGGTCGCGGCATTGCTGGCGCTGCCGGGACCGATCCGCCGCCGGGTGCTCCGGGCCTGGGTGCAGGCCCGGACAGGCCTCGCCCTGAATTCAACCCAGCTCGCCGCAGGCGAAGGGGTCCTCTCAGGCGAACGGACAGGGGCAACGCTCGCCCGGGGCTGGACGCTGCATCGGGCGGGTGGGTGGCTGACGCTCGCCGGCTCGGCGGAAACGACGGAACAGACGGCCTGCCCCTTCTCCTGGCAGGAAACGGCAGGTACCCACCTCTGGCCGTGGCCATTCGTCATATGCCTGCAACCGGTGCCGGCAGCCTTAGCGGCGACCCCTTTTCAGGTGTGTCTACCCCAGTCATGGCAGGGCCGGGAGCTCGTTTGGCGGGGCTTGCTGCCGGGCGACCGGCTGGCGTCCGGGCAAGGGAGGCTGCGGGTGGCTGAGATCCTGCGCCAGCGGGGCTATCACCCGACTCAAAGGGCCGCTCAGCTAGTCCTCGCCGAAGGTTCAGACGTGCATTGGCTGGTGGGCGTCCGGTGCAGTGAGGCTTTGCGCCACAACGACGGTGGTGCGGCAGCGTGGCAGGTCTCTCTCGAACCAAGCCAGCAGCCGCATGCCTGACCGCATCAGGGCCGCAATGCCGGAGCGACTGCCAGAAGGCAGTCTGGACGCCAATTTCAGGGATCCGCCTTGTTTGACAAAGCATTCCTGGCTCGACTAACATACAGAAGTGGCATCAGCATCAGGAGGCGATTTCAACATTGGGCAAGGTTTGGAAAAACGCAGGGCTATACATCCTGATCGTGCTGGTGGCCCTGTCGTTCATTAGCAGTTTCTATACGCCTCGGTCGGCTGACGAGGATAAGAGCTACACGCAGTTCTTGTCTCAGGTCGAGCAAGGCGAGATCAAAAAGGTGCTCATCAAGGGCAACACCCTGGTGGGCGAGGCCGGCGGCCAGAAGTTCAAGGTCGTCGTCCCCGACGATCCGAACATGGTCACCAACCTGCGGACCCATGGCGTCGACATCCGGGTCCAGGACCAGGAGCAGAGCGCCTGGTGGGTCTCCGTGTTGAGCAGCGTCCTGTTGCCGGTGATCTTCATCGTGGCGGTTTGGATCTTCCTGATCCGCCAGGCCCAGAGCGGCAGCAATCAGGCGATGAGTTTCGGCAAATCCAAAGCGAAGTTGATGGTCGAGAACAAAGCCAAGGTGACGTTTGACGACGTGGCCGGGGTGGACGAGGCCAAGATGGAGCTGCAGGAGGTCGTCGAGTTCCTCAAGACCCCCGAAAAATTCCAGGCGC